>JBDSBS010000496.1:0-2600 GCA_039921435.1 Planctomycetota bacterium
CGCAGCCGGTCGCGCACCGCCGCTGCGCTCGGCTCGCACAGGTGCAGTCCCGGCGTCGCGCGGTACGGCGCGTACGCGGGCGCGTCGGTGGTCAGCACCGGCAGCCCGCACGCCAGCGCCTCCTGGATCACCACCGGGAACCCTTCGTTGTGCGACGGCAGCGCGAACGCGTCGGCGGCGTGGTAGAGTGCGAGCAGCTCCGCCCGCGGTCGCGGCGACAGACACAGGGCGCCGCTCGCGCGGATGCGCGCCGCCGCCGCGGCGGCCTCGCCCGGGCCGCAGAACACCAATTGCCAGCCCGGTTCGCGCGCCGCCAGCAGCACGTCGATGCCCTTGTGCGGCAACAGCCGGGCGATGCACAACACGTGCGGGCGGTCGTCCCAGCCGAGCGCTGCACGCGCAGCAGCGCGCTCCGCCGGCGACGGCGGATGGAAGATCGCCGTGTCGACGGGGTTTCTCACGAAGCGCACGTTGGCGGCGTCGCCGGCCAGGTTGCGCAACAGCCGTTCGACGTCGGTGTTGTAGGCGATCAGTCGGTGCGCCGCCGCCGCCGTCACCCGGCCGACGGTCGCGAACAGCACGCGCAGGCCGAACGTGACGACGCGCGAGGGGTAGCGCAGCAGCCCGCCATGGTCCGTGCACACCGTCCATTTGCGTGCGCAGCGCGCAAAGACCATCGCTGGCGGCGAGCCGATGAAGACGAGCCCGTGCGCGTGCACGACGTCCGCGCGGCCGACCTCGCTCCACAGACGCCAAAGCAGTCGCGGCGAAAAGATCGGGTAGGCGATGCCGAAGCGCCGTTCGATGCCATGCCATGCGGCCAGTCGTTCGATGCGCAGCCGCGCGTGCGGTGCCGGCACTTGCCCCTGGCCGCCCGCATCGCTGGTCAACCAGACGACGTCATGGCCAGCCTCGGCGAGCATTGTTGCTTCCGCCAGTACGAGGTTCTCGACGCCGCCGATGTGCGGCGGCGCGACGTGGCTGACCAGAAGAAACCGCATGAAGCGCAGGCATTCTAGCGGCGGGCCCGAGCCCTTTCCAAGACCAGGAGTCAGAGTCTCAGAGTCACCGGAGCGCGAGCCGCGTCGGGCGCGCGCTCGGGTCACGCGCGCAGGAACGCGCGGCATTGCGCGACGATGCGCGCACTCGCGCGACCGTCGCCATACGGGTTCACGACCGTCGCCATCGCCGCGTACGCGCTTGCGTCGTCGAGCAGCCGGTTGGCCTCGCTGACGATGCGCGCGCGGTCGGTACCGACGAGCTTTGCGGCGCCGGCGGTGACGCCTTCTGGCCGTTCGGTCGTCGTGCGCAGCACCAGCACCGGCTTGCCTAGCGACGGCGCCTCCTCCTGCACGCCACCGGAGTCGGTCAGGATCAGCGTGCACGCGCGCATCGCGGCGACCATCATCGGGTAGTCGAGCGGGTCGACGAGCCTGATCGCCGGGTGTTCGCCGAGCACGCGGTGCGCGACGTCACGCACGTTAGGATTGGGGTGCACCGGATAGAGCAGCTCGACGTCACCGCGGTCCGCGATCTGCCGCAACGCCGCGCACACCTGCTCGAACGGGGCGCCGAAGTTCTCACGCCGGTGCGCAGTGACCAGCACCAAGCGCTTGCCCGGAGCCGGGCGGAACGGCGCGGTGTCGACGCGCTCGGCCGCCCACAGCAGCGCGTCGATAACGGTGTTGCCTGTCACCTGTATCGCCTGCGGCGCCACGCCCTCGCGCAGCAGGTTCTGCCGCGCGCCATCGGTCGGCGCGAAGTGCAACGCCGCCATACGACCGACGAGCACCCGGTTGAGCTCCTCCGGGAACGGATTGTTCAGATCGCCGGTGCGCAGCCCGGCCTCGACGTGGCCGAACGCGATCCGACGGTAGAAGCAACACAGCGCGGTCACCATCACCGTCGTGGTGTCGCCTTGCGCGAGCACGAGTGCAGGGCGCTCGTCGGCGAGCACTGGGTCCATCGCCGCGACCATGCGCGCGGTGAGGTCGGCGAGCGATTGGTCCGGACGCATCAGATCCAGATCGCGATCCGGAATGATGCCGAAGAACGCGTGGATCTGGTCCAGCAGCTGCCGGTGCTGCGCCGTCGCCAGCACACGCACGGCCGCCCACGGCTCGCGCTGCAGCGCGTGTACGACCGGAGCGAGCTTGACGGCTTCGGGGCGGGTGCCCGCGACGACCAGGATGCGGTGGGGCGGCTCGTGCACGAATTCGTGCCACGATACAGCGCCGGTTCGGAAGCACAACGCCGCAGTTCGCCGCCGAGCGCGCGCCCCGGCACATGACTCGTGAGGACCGAGCAGCGCGGTGCAACGGTCTGCGCGTTCGCCGCGCCACCGGATGCATCGCGATGCGCGGCAGGTGGCGCCTGCCCGCGACTTGCTCCGGGCCCCGTGGCAGTGTCCACACCTGCGCGGGTGGCAGCGCGCCGCTCACCCTCCCCCTTCGGTGACACGCTCAGCGCGGGACGTCCGGTCGCCGGGCCTTGGCGCGCCAGTGCGACCACCGTCGCATGAGTTTGAACGTCTTCGACTGCTCCACGGACGCACGCCATCCCTGCAGATCCTCGTGCTTGCGCAGGAGCTGCTGGTGATC
>JBDSBS010000497.1:0-11723 GCA_039921435.1 Planctomycetota bacterium
CAGCGCCAACGCAAACCTGCACCGCGAGTGGCTGCTGCTCGAACTGCGCGATGACTGGACGGTTGGTGACGCGACGCATCCCGCCGGTTCCTTGCTGGCGTGCAAGCTCGAAGCGTTCCTCGCCGGCGAACGCACCATCGACGTGTTGTTCGCACCGACCGAACGTGCCTCGCTCGCGGGCTTCTCGCCGACCTTGAACCACGTGCTGCTCAACGTGCTCGACAACGTGCGGAACCGCCTCAGCGTGCTCACGCATCGCGAGGGCGTCTGGCAGCACGAACCACTGCCGGGCCTGCCCGAGTTCGGCACGATCAGCGCGAGCGCCCTCGACGACGAAGAGAGCGACGACTACTTCCTGACCATCACGGACTACCTGACGCCAACGAGTCTGTATCTCGGCACGATCGGCAAGGGCCAAGCACAGAAGCTCAAGACCCTGCCCGCGTTCTTCGACACGAAGGGGCTCGAAGTGACGCAGCGCGAAGCCCTGTCGAAGGACGGCACGCGCATTCCGTACTTCCTCGTCGCCAAGAAGGACGTCGCGCGCGACGGCAAGAACCCGACGTTGTTGTACGGCTACGGCGGCTTCGAGGTGTCGATGACGCCGGGCTACAGTGCCGGCGTCGGCTCGTCGTGGCTCGAGAAGGGCGGTGTCTACGCGGTCGCCAACATCCGCGGCGGTGGCGAGTTCGGACCCAAGTGGCACCAGGCTGCACTCAAGCAGAACCGCGACAAGTGCTTCGAGGACTTCGCCGCGGTGGCACACGACCTCATCGCGCAGAAGATCACCGAGAAGAAGCACCTCGGCATCCAGGGCGGCAGCAACGGCGGGCTGCTGGTCGGCAACATGCTGACCTGGTACCCCGAACTGTTCGGCGCGGTCGTCTGCCAGGTGCCGCTGCTCGACATGCTGCGTTACCACAAGCTGCTCGCGGGCGCGTCGTGGATGGGCGAATACGGCGACCCTGACAACCCCGACGAGGCGAAGTGGCTCGTGCGCTTCTCGCCGTACCACAACCTGCACGGCGACACCGTCTATCCCGAGGTGCTGTTCGCGACGTCGACGCGCGACGACCGCGTGCACCCCGGCCACGCTCGCAAGATGATGGCGCGCATGATGGAGCAGAAGCACGCGGCGCTCTACTACGAGAACATCGAAGGCGGCCACGGCGGCGCCGCGGACAACAAGCAGGCGGCGTTCATGAGTGCCTTGGCGTACTCGTTCTTGTGGCAGACGCTGAAGTGACCGGACGTCAGCGCCGCTGAACAACGGGCCCCTGCACGAACTCGCGCCGGCCAACGTGTCGCGCCGACCACACCTGGTCCGCACTTCCACGGCGCCCTTGGTTGCGGTCCGGCGCCATTTCTTGACAATTGCAGATCCGCTCGCTGCGACGCGTTGCGTATGTCGAGTTGCATCCCGCGCGTGCCGCTCTTTAAGGGGCGCGGGTACACTGAGGTGAGCATGTTCGGTCGGGTAGCTCCTCCCAGCCCCGATCACCGTTACATGACAAGCTGCCGCAACGCCGCTCAGAACGCCGCTCAGAACGCCGCTCAGAACGCCGCCCAGACAAGTCCGGCTCACCTCGAACCAGACATGGAGATCGCAGCTCTCGTCGCGGAGTCGCTGGCGCACGCAGCCGTGCGGCACCCGTTCTTGACGCGCTTTGACCCAGGGCGCTTACGGCGACCCCCACGCGGTGCTCCACCAGTTCGCGCTCGAGTACGGCGACTGGGTGGCCTCGCTCCCCCACACCATGGAGCGCGCACTCTCCCGAATGCAGCGGCCCGCTCATCGTGCGCTGCTGCAGCGAAGTCTCGACTACGAGCAGGGCCACTTCTGCGACGACGACGACGCGGCGCTGCGCAACGTCGGCATCAGCCCGCGCACCGTCAGCGGTGTTCCACGTGCAATGCTGTTCCGACGGTTCAGCCAGGCGCTTGGCATCGCCGATTGGGAGACTGCGGAGAGGGAACCGGCCAAGCCATGCCCCGCGGCGCGGCAATGGCACACGCGGTTGCTGGAGTTTCTCGACCGCGCCACCGCGGCGCAGGCCTTGGGAGCCCTGGGGCTTGGCACCGAGCACATCGTGCGACCGATCTACGAGCAGGTGCTCGAAGGCCTGCTCGGTCTCGGCAGCCTGCGCCGGGACGACTTCGTGTTCTTCGAACTGCATTGCCTGGTTGGCGGCCGGCACCGGGAGAACCTGCTAGGCATGACCAAGGAACTGGCGGCAGTGCCCGGCGGCATCGCCGAGCTGCGCTTCGGCATGCGCATCGCACTGCAACTGCGCGCTGAGTTCTGGGACCACATCTACCTTCGCGCCGTGCGCGCCCAGCTGGCCAACCCGGCTTGACCGCCACCGCTCGAACCACGCCGCGAAACCGACGCGTGTAGCCTCGCTGCCGCGTTTTCTCGGCAGCCGAACGGCGTAGCCTTCCGGCATGCCCATCGAAGAACTGCTGACGCGCGAGGGCCTGGCGCCGCCGGTCCGGATCATGGTTCTCGCCCTCGTCGCGGTCTGGCGCGGCGACTGGCAGATGCTGCGCGAGTGTGGCCGCACATCTCGGGCCCGCGGGTCCGCGCGTCAAGATCTCGAAGAAACCCTGCTGCAGGCAGTGCTGTTCTGCGGCTTTCCGCGCGTGGTCACGGCGTTCGAAGAACTGCACGAAGTCTGGCCCGCGGCGACTCCGCCTGCGGGCGGCGCACTGCCACTAGCCGAACAGGCGGCGGCCGGCGAAGCCGTCTTCGCGACCATCTACGGCAAGAACCAGGAGGCCGTGCACACGATGCTGCGCAGCTTCCACGCGGACTTCCACGACTTCGTGCTGCAGGCGGCCTACGGACGAATTCTGACCAGGCCCCACCTCAGCCCGCGCATTCGTGAAGTGTTGGCGGTGGCGGTACTGGCCGCGCAAGACCAGCTGCGACAGTTCGTCGGGCACGCACGCGGCGCACTTCACTTCGGCAGCACCAAGGCCGAACTGCGCGAGGCGCTGGTCACGGTCTTCGGGGAATCGCCGCAGGTCGACCAGTGGCTTTCGCGCGTGCGCAGTCGCTGACTCGGCCGGCCGACCCACAAGGCAGCTCGCAGCGCGCGAACCGAACGGAACTGAGCTGAGCGGCGCGGGAGACTACCGATGCCAGTTCAGCACGTTCGCCGATATCCCAACACCCAAGGGGAAAGGAAGACTCTCCACCTCGCCCCCGGAGGACCGAGCGACGTGCTCACTCCTCCTCGGTGGAGAGTCTCGTTGTGCCCGAGTTCGGTGATTCACATCACCGGTTCGGACGCGAGGAACTACCCATGGCACGCGCTCCGGTTTCACATCGGCGCGAGATTTTTGGTGCACCGTTGCGACGTCAGGCGATCTCGTCGACTCGATGAAGAGCATGCACGCGCGGCGCGAGGTTACGTAGCATGCGCCGATGCTCGCCGCCAAGCACTGCTGCCTCGCTCTCCTGGCAACGTTCGGTGACTCGGCTAGGACCCAGGACTCCACCGCTGCGACACCTGTCGCCTTCGACCTCGTGCTGCGCGGCGGCGTGCTCGTCGACGGCCCGGCGCGGACGACCCGGCCGGGCAACCTCGCCATCGCCGGCGGGCGCATCGCCGCGGTCGGCGACTTCAGCGTGCCGCCGGGCACACCCGTGCTCGAACTCGGCGGCCTCTTCGTGGCACCGGGCTTCATCGACGTGCACACCCACGTCGACACGGAGATCGTGCGCGAGCCACTGTGCCAGAACTTCCTGCGCATGGGCGTCACGACGCTCATCACCGGCAACTGCGGCAGTTCGGTCAAGGACATCGCGGCCCACTTCGATCGGCTCGAGAAAGGTGGTATCGGCGTCAACTACGGCAGCCTGGTCGGCCTCGGCACGGTGCGCACTGCCGTGCTCGGCACCAAGAACCGCGCCCCCGACCTTACCGAGCTGCAGCGCATGGCCGATCTCGTCGAGGCGGGCATGCAAGCGGGCGCCTTCGGCGTCTCGACTGGCTTGATCTACGTGCCTGGCATCTACGCCGCGCGCCAAGAACTCGAAGCACTCGCGGCAGTGGCCGGTCACCACGGCGGCCTCTACGCGAGCCACATGCGCTACGAAGGCGACGAAGTGCTCGACGCCATCGAAGAAGCGCTCGCCATCGGTGCTGCGGCGAAGACGCCGGTGCACATCAGCCACATCAAGTGCACGGGCAAGCCGAACCACGGCCGGTCCGAGCAAGTGCTCGCGAGACTCAGGCAGGCCCGCGCCGACGGCGCCCGGGTCACGGCGGACCAGTACGCCTACGACGCGAGTTCGACGAGCCTCGACGTGTTGTTCCCAGCCGATGCGCTCGAAGTCGGCCGCGATGCGTTCGCCGCACGCCTGCGCAACGACGCCGAGTTTCGCGCAACCATGCGCGAGGCCCTGCTGCGCAGGATGGACCAGGTTGGCTTCGGCGACTTCCGCTATGCGCGCATCGCGTCGGCGAAGGGCAACGCCGACCTCAATGGCATGCTGCTGCCCGAGGCCGCGGAGAAGCGCCTTCAGCGCAACGACCGCGAAGCACAAGCCGACATCGCCATCGAACTCTTCACTGCGGCAGCGCCGACGCGCGTCGGCATGGTCTACCACACGATGGCGGAGGCCGACGTCGAGCGCTTCATGCGCGAGGACTGGATCGCCGTCGCCAGCGACGCGGGCATCCGCTCGGAGGCCAGCGCCGACCGACCCCACCCGCGCGGCTCCGGCAACAACCCGCGGGTCCTAGCCCACTACGTGCGCGAACGCGGCGTCACCGACCTGCCGACGGCGGTCTTCAAGATGACGGCGCTGCCGGCCCGCATCTTCGGGCTCGAAGGTCGCGGCGAACTGCGCCCGGGCTTCGCGGCAGACCTCGTCGTGTTCGATCCGGAGGCGATCCTGGATCGCGCGACGTTCACCGAACCCGTGCGACATCCCGATGGCATCGTCACGGTGTTCGTCAACGGGCAGATCGCCGTACAGAAGGACCAGTTGACCGGCGTGCGCGCCGGCGCCGTGTTGCGCCACTCACCGAGGAAGGGCGGATGAACACGGCTCGGCTCGCACTGCTGCTCATCGCCACGGGCCTACTGGCCCTGATGACCTCGGCGCAAACCTCACCGGCTGAGCTCATCGCGCGCTACCAGCGGCTCGATGCCGAGCACCGCGCCACCGTCGTGCGCAACATCGAGCGCCGACTGCTGCGCGAGAACAACGACTCCCTGCAACGCATCCAGGGCAGCCAGCTCGGCAAGGCCGCCTACGACCTCGCCGGGCCGGCGCGCTGGTTCGAACCGCTCGAGTACGCGCCCACCGCACAGGCTCGCCACCTCGTCGCCGCTGACACCGACGAACATCGCACCGCAACCGCTGGCATGCAGCGCTTCGAGTGCCTGCCCTTGCTCAATGCCGCCGTCTTCTACGATTGGCAACTGGGCAAGGCCGTGCGTCGTCCACGGGAGCTCGACTATGACGAACGCTTCGCGAACTACGCCAACGGCTTCGCGCCGGGCGCCGACCACGCGGTCGCGCAGGCTCTCGCGGCTCTCGACACCGAGGCCGCGCCGCGGCGGCTCGGCAGCTACTTCGAGCACCTCTACGCCGACCGCCAGGGCAAGGTGTTCGCTGACCTCACCCTCTTCGACGCCTGGAACTCGGGCGTGCGCATCGAGATGCCCGACACCGACGCGGTCGCATTCGCGCGACTGGTGCTGCGCACGCAGTCGTTTGTCGCGCCGCTGCCCGCCGACCGCCGTCGCGAACGACTCTACGAGAAGATGCGCGAGGCGTTTGCGCAGCACCGCGAACACCGCACGCTGCGCCTTGCCATCGCAGCGACGCTGGTCGCCGCCGAACCGCGGCTCGATGCCAACTACCAGGGGCTGATCGACCGCGGTCTTTGGCTCTGGCAGAAGCACGACTTGGACACCAAGCGCGTGGCCGAGTTCGTCGCCAGCACGCCTGATCGCGCGGAGTTTCTGCGGCAAGTGGACGCTGCCATCGGCCGGGAACACCACCTCGTCGACGAACGACGGCAGGAACTGCTCGACCTCGTGGCGCTGCTGCGCGACCTCGCCGACTACGAACTGCGCAATGCCAACGGGTGACATGGAGGTAGCGCGCGCTCGCCCCCGACGACGTCAGCGCCGCAGCCAACCGCGGCGGCGCAGCGCCACAGCCAGCTTGTTCGCGAGTCGGCGCCAAGCCTCGTGTCGCCCATCGCGATCGAGCCCGAGCGCCCGCAGGAAGCGCATCGTCTCCGCCCGCGTCGGCACCGCGGCGAGACGATCTCGATGCCGAATGACGTAGCGCTGCATGCGCACCAGCATCTCGTCGCGGTGGCCCTCGACCAGCGGCTTCTTGACCCTCGCTCGATCGAGATCGACCAACACTACTCTCACTTTGTCGCCGCGCGAACTGCACAGCAGGTTGTCGGGATGCAGATCCGGATGGCGCAGGCCCGCGGCGAAAGCCAGACGCACGACGGTGCCGACGGCATCGGCGGCATGGCGACGCAGTTGCGGGAACGCCGCCAAGAAGCCCGGCACCGGCAGCGCGTCCGGCAGCTGCTCGGTGCACAGACGCAACCGCCAGAACGCGCGCCCTCGGCGCGCCACGGCCGCGATCGGCGTCACGACCGGCACTCCCTCGGAGCGCAGCGCCTCGAGCACTGCGAGTTCGGCCCGTGCCCGCCGCGGCCCCGCGTATCGATCGGCCAACAGCGAACCGAACGCGCCGCCGCGCTGGTAGGGTCGCACGACGAGCTGCAGGCCCGCGACGCCGAGACAGCCGACACCACCCCGCCCCTTGGCAAAGGGCAGCGGCTGCAGCGGGCCCCAGAACGCTGCCAGCCCCAGATCCGCCAGGTCCCGGCGAACCCAACCGATCGCGTTCCTTTCGCGCAGCTCGACGAACACATCGGGCAAAGCCACGGTTCGATCTTAGGTCACAGCACAGCAGACTGCACACATGACACTGGAAGTCGGCGCACGGACGAGGATGCTCGCGAGCTCATCGATGGCAAGCACCGCGAACCCAGCCCCTGTCGCGACACTGCCCGGCGAGCGCTTGCTGCCGCGCGGCGGCCGCGTGCTCCTCGTGCGTCTCTCTGCGCTCGGCGACGTGTTGTTCGCGCTCGAGACCGTCGCTGCCCTTGCTCACGAACGACCCGACGTGCGCATCGATTTCCTCGTCGAAGACCGCTTTCGTTCGCTGCTCGATGGGCACCCGCAGCTGGATCGGGTGCTCGTCTATCCGCGCCGACGCCACCTCGCGATTCCCGCCAGCATCGTGGCCCTGCGCCGGCACCACTACGACGTCGTGTTCGATCTGCACGGCATCTTGAAGAGCGCCGCGCACGTGTGGTGCGCGCGAGCGCGAACGAAGGTCGGCGCCAAGGCCCCGGCCTCGCGCGAAGGTGCGGACCGCGCCTACGGCCTCGCCGTTGCGATGCCACAGCCGTTGCCCCACCGCGCCGACATCGGCCACCACCTGCTCGCCGCGATCGGCCTGTCGGGGCAGGCGCGCGCACCCGTGCTCGCCGTCCTTCCCCCACCCGAACGCCTGCTCGACGGCATCGCGACGCCGCGCGTGCTGCTGCATCCGGGCACGTCGCCGTTCGCCGTCTTCAAGCGCTGGCCCGCGGAAAACTTCGCCGAGCTCGCCGAACGACTGGTCCGCCGCGGCATCAGCGTGCTGATCGGCTTTGGTCCTGGCGAACACGAACTCGCCGCTGGCGTGCTCGCCAGAGCACCGGCCGCCCGCGCCGTCGACGGTGGCGCCCTCGGCCTGCTCGGCCTCGCCGGCGTCATGCAACAATGCGCCGTCGTCGTGGCCGCCGACACCGGCCCGCTGCATCTCGCCGCCGCGGTCGGCGCCCGGTGCACGGCCTTGTTCGGCCCAAAGGACCCCGCCCGCTACGGTCCGCGCGCGCACGGCGGGCGGCCACACGAGATCCTCTATCACGATGTGCCGTGCCGTCCCTGCCGCCGGCGCACGTGCGTGACACCGCAGTGCGTGCTGGGCATTTCGGTCGACACCGTCGAGGCGGCAGTGCTGCGCCAACTCGATCTCGGCTGCACATGACCGCCATCGCGACTACGGTGATCCGCCACCCCAAGGAACGGATCCGCAAGTGCTCCCTGCGGTTCCTGCACGAGCGTCCGGAGATGACGTTCCTGCGCGCGCCTCCGGGCTTCACGTTCGATGCGACTGGCTTCACGCTGCTGGCCGTCGACGCACCGCCGCTCTCCGTCGCCGACGCCGGCCGCCCGCTGCTGCTGCTCGACTCGACGTGGCGATGGCTGCCGCAGCTGATGGCATGCGTGCGCGGCGAACCGATCGCACGGTCCATGCCCAGCGGCCTGCGCACGGCCTACCCTCGCGCCAGCAAGGTGTTCGATGATCCCGAAGCAGGACTCGCGTCGATCGAAGCGCTCTACGTCGCGCGCCGCCTGCTCGGCGACGACGACCCTTCGCTGCTCGACGGCTATCACTGGAAGGACGCCTTCCTGCGCAACCTGCGCGCCATCGAAGATTGATCGCTCCGGCATGCGCTGCCAGAGCGCAACCCTTCAGAGCGTGGGGAACAATCGGTTTCCCACTCTCTGCATGGCCGCGTAGGCGGCCATTGAGGGCGATCTGAGAGCCTGTATCAACGTTCCTCTCAGGCTCTCAGCGAACGAACGTAAACGCGAGCTTGCTCGTGGGATGTGGATCCTCGCCGGCTCCGTTCCGGGTTGCGACATGGACGGACACGCGACGCGCAGCGGCGAGACGTCCCGCGGGAACGGTGACTCGCAACGGCGTGAGCACTTGCGCCACGAATGCAGCGCCGGGCGTGCCATGCACGAGCTGTACCGAAGCGCGCTCGCCCACGATTTCGACGTGGCCCAGCTCGAACGTGTGCCCCGCCGTTGGCGCCATCAATTCGAGCTCGAGCCCACCGTCAGCGAGACTCTTCACTTGCAGCGGGGGACCGGACCAGTCAGGTAGGGTTTCCATTGTCTTGGCACCACACGCGCAAGCCGCGGCCGAGAGAACGAGCGCAAAGGCGAACCAGCGCATCAGCGCAGCCTCCGCGGCGTGAACGGCACGCCGGCGCGCGCCGAGGTCACCGTGGCGAGTTCCTGCAGACCGAAGTCGAGGCCACTCGCGTTGTCGCCAGCGGCAACCGACAGCTCGAGCAAGGTGTCGAGGCTCGGCCACGCGCCAAACAACTCACCGGCATCACCGAGCAGGTCGTCGTTGTCGCGATCGGTGCCGGCGACGAGGATGTAACCGCCCGGTGGAACAGCGCCCATATTGAAAGCAAACCCGCGGCCCGCCGTGGTCTCGGCCTGTACGACCGTCGCAAGTGTGAACGGATCGACGAGCAACACGAAGACGGTGTCGTTGGCGATCGTCGAAGCGCCGACTTGCAGGCGCAGGTCGATGCCGACGGAGACGGGCATCGTGCCATCGGTGTAGGAGAGCGTGAGGCGCGTCTGGTAGACGCCGTTGGCGAGGCCCGCGCGGTTGACAGTCAGATCGAAGCGATCGAAGTCGATGTTGCTCGCATTGACGTTCATCTGCACGGGCGTCAGCCACGGCGCCGGCGGCGACACCGTGATCCCTCCAACGCTCAGCAGCGTCAGCGTGCCGTTGCCGCGATTCTCGATGTTGACCGTGGCCGTGGTCCCCGAAGCAGCGAAGTCGATCGCCGACGGCGAAGCCACGAGGATGGGCGCACTCGGCGCACCACCACTGGCCGATTGCACAGCAGCGAGCGCATCGATGAGCCGACCAGCATTGGGTAGGCCAGGCACGGGCACCGCGGTGTTGATGAGGATCGTGCGGATCTGACTCGCGGTCAGCGCCGAATTGGCTGCCTTGACCAACGCTGCGACGCCGGCGACATGCGGACTGGCCATCGACGTGCCATTCTCGAATTTCCAGAACAGCTGGCCCTGGTCGTTGGCCGCGCACGACAGCACTCCATCGGGGAAGGTGTCGCTGTTGCGATCGGCGCCCATGTCGCCACCGGGCGCCCAAATGTCGACCGTGCTGCTGAAGTTCGAATACGGCGCTCGCGCGCGCACGAGATCCGTCGCGCCGACCGAAAGCACGGAGTCGAACTGCGCCGGCGACCCGCCCTGATTCGTGTTGTCATTGCCCGCCGCCGCGACCAGCAGCACGCCCGCGTTTGCCGCCTCGTTGCACGCCTGCGAGAGCACCGCGTTGAAGCCCGGGCCGCCGAGGCTCATGTTGACGATGTCGGCGCGCTGCGGCGGCAACTGCCCACTGCCGTTCGGCAGGCGTGCGGCAAAGAGAATCGCATTGGCGATGTCGTCGACGCTGCCTCCACCCTGGCCGAGGCAACGCACCGGCATCAGCTTGCAGTTCCAGTCGACGCCCGCGACGCCGATTCCATCGTTGCCGTTCGCGCCGATCGTGCCCGCCACGTGCGTGCCGTGGAAGCTGCTGCCCTGTGGCGTCGCCAGATCACCGACATCCTCTGGATTGGCATCGCGCCCATCACCGTCGCGCGCCGCAGCCGCGTTGCTGATCATGTCGAAGCCGCCGATGATCCGGCCAGTGAAGTCGGGGTGCGCCGAGACGATGCCCGTGTCGAGCACCGCGACGATCACGTTCGCCGAGCCAGTCGTGACGTCCCACGCCTGCGGTAGGTTGATCTGCGGGTAGTGCCACTGCTTGTCGTAGTACGTGTCGTTGGGCTGAATGCAGGGTTGCAGCAGGTAGTTGGGACTCACGCAGAGCACGCCGGGCTTTTGCGCGAGATCCTGCGCGGCGAGGCAGGTCGCGTGCTCCGCGGTCTGCTCGAGCGGCCAACCATCGCCGACCCGGGGCTTGCCCGCGGCGGCCGGCGTGCGCAGGACCACGATCGGTCCACCGGGGGCGCGCACGAGCTCCGTGCCATCGACCGCAAGGTCTGCCGCCAACGCACCGGGTTCGAGCCAGATGACGACCTCACCCACCAGCATGGGGCGCTCGGCGTCGAACGAAGGCGCCAACCGAGCCGGCGCGACTTCGGGCAGGCGCAGTTGGCCCGCGAGGTTTGCCGTGGTGGGCGCAGAACCACCGCCTCCGCCGCAAGCGGCACCGAGTAGGACGAGTGGCAAGAGACGACAACGACAAGGCAGCTTCAGCATGGTTTTGGCGAAGGAGAACGACGACCGACGAAACATGTGGCAGCGATCGCAGGAAGGAGAGCAGATCGCGCGACGCCCGCATCTCGAATCTACCGCTGCCAGGGTGTGATTCAGTCAGACCGTACCAGGCAAGGTGAAACCACGTTACGTGGCAGCGCAACCGTCACGCTTAATTCGGGCTTTCTTCATCACCCCTGCACTCCTGTAGTCCTCGACGAGTCGAACCAGTGCGCTACACTGGAGTGCCCGGATTGACGGTCGTTTTCCGCCATCTGCCCTTTCCTGCTCTGCAAGAACCAACCATGCGCATTCTCTCTACTCTCGCCGTCGCAATGTTCGCGGCAGCGACTCTGTGTCCTGCACAGACGATCAACAGCCCGCTCGGGCAACCGCTGACCAGCCCCAACCAAGGCAACATCGGCGGTGGCATCTACTTCAACGTCACGTTCAACACGACGGTGACGTGGGTCAACCTCAACTACGTCGCCGCTGACCAAGCGGCCGCCGGCACCTCCTCGTTGGAGATGTTCGTCGGCCCCAGCCAGTGGCAGGGCAACGTCGCGGTC
>JBDSBS010000498.1:0-9484 GCA_039921435.1 Planctomycetota bacterium
ATCTGCCTGGTGCTCGCGCTCGCAGCGATGGTACCGACGGGCCACCTCGGTGGCTCCATCACGCACGGGCGCGACTTCCTGTTCGAACCGCTGGGCGAGAAGAAGGCGCGCAAAGTTGTTTCGCCGGGCACCGTCGACGCGACGGCCGCTTCGCTCGCACCTGCCGCCGCCGCAACCGAGTTCGAACGAACGATCACACCGATCCTTGAGCGCACCTGCATCAAGTGCCACAACGAAGACAAGCAGAAGGGCGAGCTACTGCTGGCCACACGCGAAGGCATCCTGAAGGGCGGCGAGAACGGCGCCGTCGTAGTGCCCGGGAAGCCCGACGAGAGCGAGTTGCTGCGGCGCTGCTTGTTGCCGCTCGACGACGACGACCACATGCCGCCCGCCGGAAAGCCGCAGCCGACAGCCGAAGAAGTCGAGGCCCTGCGCGCTTGGATAGCAGCGGGTGCCGTGTTCTAAGCGAGTTCCCGGCGTCGAGTCGACGACTCCCTGACTTAGTGCAACCGGAAGTCGCGTTCGCTCGTGCGCGCCTTCTCGATGCGCAGGATCTCGAGCGTCGTCGTCTGCCGCAGCGTCTCGTCGACGTAGACCCGCCGATACGGCATGCGCACGCCCTCGACGTCCTGCCAGTCTTCGAGCAATACACGCCGGCTCTGCATGCTGTTGGCGAAGCGCTGCACGAACTCGCGCAGCTTGCCGCCCGACGGTTCGTAGAGCAGTTCGAAGCGATCGCGTGGCTTCGGGTCAGCCTCGGGGCCGATGACGTCGAGCGCTGGCGGCGGGCGCCGCTCGAGCACGACGCGCGTCAAAGCGTCACCGTCGCGCTGCAGCGTGTCGCGGCTTATGACCGCGAAGCTGCCGGCATCGCCAAAGCACCACGGCAGTCGCAGCTGCAGGCCGAACAGAGCCAGCTCGTGCGCCGCGGTCTCGGCCAGGGTAGGCCACGGCATGCCCTGGCGCTCGGCGAACACCGCAGCACCGGAGCGTCCGAAGACGCGGCCATCGGCGTGTTCGAGTCGATCGCGATCGGCAAAGGCGCAGTCGGCCGTGTGTGTGACTTCGCGCACACCGATCACCTCGCCCTGAGCGCCGTAGGTCGTGAGGCGCCACCAGACCACGAGGCCGCCGAGCGTTTTGAAGGCAGCCGGAGAACGTGTGGCTTGGAAGATCTCCAGCATCGGCGAGCCGAGCTGCATGCCCGACGCAATCGCGGGCACGGGACTGGAACCGAACGACGATGCCGCGGGCGGGGCGACGCTCGCGGTTGGCGCGCCGGTGGCCTTGGCTTCCGTCTGCCCGCGGGTCTCCGCGCGCACTTCACCGCGTACCTCACCCCGCACTTCACCGCTGGGCGCGGCAGGAGTCACAGGCGCAGGTCCCCGGTCACCGGCGACGATTGGCCAGCCACCGCTGTCGAACTGCACGGCGCCGACCCGGGCGGGCCGTTCCGGCGCGGCGGCCGGGCTCGGGCTGGGTGATGGTGCGGGCGCTTGGCCCGTGGCTGTGGCTACCACCACGCCGAACGCGAACAACAGCGGCACGAAGAGGTGGTGCATTGCCCCGATGCCATCGGCATTCCGAGGCGTGACATTTGAGCCAACCGACGCCGCCCGCCATGCTGCGTGCCGTGCGCCGCTCCCGCTTGCCCGTCATCCTGCTGGCCGCTGCCTGCCAGAGCAACTCGGCGCCAGGTCCGACGACCCTGCAAAATCCGCGGGTGCCGGTCGCCGTGTTGCTGCCACCCGGCACGCGGCTTCGCGCCGAACTTGCTCCCGGCACGCCCGACGAGCCTAGTTGGCGAACTGCGGCAGTCTGGTGGCGCGAAGCCCTGCGCCAGACAGTGTCGTTCGAAATCACCGACAGCCGGGGAACCGCGCCCATCCCGGCGCTGCAGCTTTCGATCGACCCGGCTTCGCATGCACTGGCCGCCCACTTGCTGGCCGAACGCCGCGAACAGCCGCTCGCCGGCGAGTCCTTCGCGGACGGCGACCTGGCGGGCGCCATCGACCGCCTGGCATGGGCCACGCGGCTCGCACTCGGCGAACCTGCGGTTGCACCGATCCCCATCGCGAAAGCCACCTCCGCGGTGCCGAAGGCGGTGCTCGCGGTCGAAGACGCAATGGCATTGCTGCGCGACGGCGCACTGAACGGCGCCCACCAGGCTCTGCTCGACGCGCGCCGAGAGGACGGTGGAGCCCCGTTCGTGCTCGATGGCCTCGCAGCGGTCGAGCTGCTGCGCAGCAATGCCGAGGCGGCCGTGCGTCTCTGCCTCGAGGCCCTGTCCTACGCAGCGCGCTTGCACCCGACGACGCAACATCGGCTCGCGCGCACGCTGCTGCTCGCGCGGGCGTCGATGCACCCACTCGACGCACGCCAGCACGACCGCGAATTGTTGGCACTCGCCGAAGCTGGCCAGCGCGAACGCCCGCACGATCCACAGCCCGCACTCTCGCTGGCCATCGCCAGCAACTTCCTCGGCGACTTTGCCGCGGCGCGGCCGCTGCTCGAGGCCCTGCGCGAGCGCTTGCCGGACCAGGCGATCGTCGACTACCACTTGGGCTGGGCCTGCCTCGCCACTGGCGACGCCGCGAGCGCTGTCGTGCATTTCGAGACCGCGGCTCTGCGTCTGCCGAGTGCGTGGCTCGTCTTGCCTCGCGCCATCGCTCTGTTCGAGGCCGGCCAGCACGACGAACTGCAGGCGCTGTTGCAGCAGTTGCTGGCCGAGATCCCAGCGAACGATGCTGCCGCGAGCCATCAGGTGCGACGCATGCAAGCCGCGCATGCGCTGCTGCGCGGGGACCTCGACGCCGCGGTCGATCGTTTGCTCGAGGACTTCTCGGAGCTGCTGAAGAGCCCAACGGTGCTCGAAGGACGCGCCGGGGAGTTTGCCGAACAGGGCGCCGTACTCGTGCGCCTCGGCGGCGGGAGCCGATTGCCGCCGCTGCTGACCGCTATCCAGCACCAACACCCCGCGAGCCAGGTCGCCGACGCCTGTTCGTTCCTGCAAGGTCTCGTGCAAGTCAGCGAGCGCCGCGAACA
Organism: Planctomycetota bacterium; assembly: GCA_039921435.1. Classification (GTDB taxonomy): domain Bacteria; phylum Planctomycetota; class UBA1135; order UBA1135; family UBA2386; genus DASVAL01. The sequence continues at coordinate 3,046 of JBDSBS010000498.1, forward strand.
GGCGCCGGACCTGCAGGCCCGCCTGGCGCGCGACGGCGAGAGCGTCTGGGCCGTGCTACTGAAGGCGTTTGCTCACGAGATGAGCGGTGAGGTCGCCGACATGAACACCGCGCTTCTGCGTGCGTCTGGCCTGTCGAGTTCGCCGATGACCAAGGCGCTGTTGGCCCGCAGCCTGCGCGCCATGGGCAACGTCACCGAAGCCGATGCGTTGCGCACGGCGCTGCGCCGCGAGATGACGGCGATCGACCTGCGGGCCAAGCCTCAGCATCCGCTGCTCGGCCCCGAACTCGCGTTCGCCTGGCGCGCGGAGTGAGCTGGCGAAGCACCACGACCATCGCACGCACAGTTGCGCCGCCTGCGATCGTTCAGCCGAACAGCAGTAGCCGGCAACGACCGACGACGGCCATGCCGGCCCGTTCGTAAGCAGCCCTGGCCGGCGCATTGTGCATGCCGACATGCAGACAGACAGGGCCGGGCGCACTCTGCAAGCAGCTCGCGACGAGCGCTCCCGCCAGGCCGCGGCCACGCATCTCGGGGAACGTGAAGACCCCCTCGAGCATGCGACCGCCTGGACCGTCACTGCCGCAGTCGAGCTTGCACTGCAGCGAACCCACCGGGCCCACCACCCAGGTCGCGCCTTCGGCGATGCGCTGATCGATCGAGTCGCGCAACCATCGACGGTCGACGCGCGATGGCTCGATGTTGAGGTCGCTGGCGTTGAGCAGCAACGTCGCCTGCACGAGCCGGTCGCGGTCGGCTCGTTGGGCCAAGCGCGCCTCGGCCAGGGCGAGTTCTTTGGCAGCCGAGGCAGCGGTGCCGGCGTAGTACACCTGGTCGCGCAGCAGCAACGGGTTCTTCGCCGCGCGTTCGCGCAGCGCATTGACGATCGCCGCCGGCCCCATGGCAATGCGCCACGGCATGCGCGCCCGCGCGACGGCATCGGTCATCGCCGTTTCGATCGCCGACTCCGCGGGCTCGCTGGCAATCAGCACGAGGTTGCCGCGCGGCCCGAACCAACAGAGACCAGAGACCGAGCCCGCGTGTTCGAACACGGTTCCTTCGCCTTCGCCCGCAGCCAGCGCGTTGTGCACGTAGACCCCGTGCGCACCGGCTGCGACCACCGCCGCGAGCGCGCTCGCGTCGTCACCGAGCAGGGGTCGTCGTGTGACTCGTGTCGATTGGCGCATCGTGGCTCAAGAATCCGATGGAGAGGGCCGATCGTAATGGCGCTCCGACCACAGCACACCTTTGGATACCTACGACTTCCTGGCAGATCCTCGCGCCATCACGCTGCAAGAACGTCGCGCCACCGCCCAGCGCCTGAACCGGGAGCAGGCGATCTGGCTGGAGCGCCTGCGAGCGCTAGCCGAACCACCTCTGCCCGAGAATGACTTTCCGGCGTTCTTGCTGGCGACCCAGCCGTTCGCCGAACTGGCCAACAAGCTCAACGGCGCCACGGCTCGCCAGCAGCTGCCGCCCGAGCTCGCCGACGAACTCGACTGGTTTCTGCGCGCGTTCAAGGACTACCTGCGCACTTGCGACGGCGAGGACGTGTTCAGCAGCAGCGACTCGAGCCTCACCGAGTAGCGCTCAGCCGCGGCGCAGGCGCGCCGCGATCGCGGCCATCTGCTCGTTTGGCAGCGGCGGCCCGTCGAGGCCAGCTACCTGACCCGGTGCATCAGTCGGCACGAGGTGCACGTGCGCGTGGCGAACGACCCAGCCGATGACGCTGATGCACACGCGTTGGCACGGCAAGCGTTCGCGCATGGCAAGCGCCACCTCGCGCACAAAGGCCCACAACGCCGAGTGCTCGTCCGGCGACAGATCCCATACGGAGTCCCTGACCGCGAACGTGGCGACGACGACGTGGCCCGGCCGCACGGGTCGTTCGGCGAGGAAGGCCACGTGCTGCGCATCGCGACCGACCTCGAAGACGGGCTGCCTGCCCTCGACGATCGCGACGAAGGTCTCTGCGGTCATCGCGCGCCACCGAGCTTGCTCGGATCGGTCACCGGAGCTTCGCAGACTCCGCGCCGACAGACGTAGGCCGCTGGCACACCTTGCACCGGTTGCTTGCCATCGAAGACCTTCGACAGCGCCGCGAGTGCCTCGCGATTGCCGCTATGCACGAGCGCGGTGACGTGCGCGCCGGGGAAGGCGCGCCACGCGGCCTGCAGCAGCGCCTGCGTGCGTGCATCGTCGGGTTCGCCAGCGATCACGATCTCGCGCGGATCGTCCAGGTGGAACTGCAGCGCCAGCACGAGGGACGGCACCGAGCCAGGCCCGCCGTCGAGCAGCGCATGGTTGGCGCGCAGCGCTGCGACACCGCGTTCGTAGAGGGCAGCATCGCCGAGCAGCAGGCCCGCGCGCAGGAACGCGCTCGCGGCAACCGCGATACCGGGCGGCGTCGCACCTTCGACGGCGCTCTTGCTGCGCGCGAGCAGATGCTCGTGGTCGTCGGCCGTGAAGTAGAAGCTGCCGTGCTCCGCCAAGAAGTGCTTCTCGACCGCGCGCAGGATGTCGCGGCTCTGGGCAAGCCAGCGCGGATCGGCGTCGACTTCGAACAGTGACAGCAGGCCCTCGGCGAGCAGCGTGTGGTCTTCGAGGTACCCCTGCAGTTCTGCTTTGCCCGAATGCCAACTGCGGCGGCAGCGCCCTTGTTTCACCATCTCGGTGATCAGGAAGTTGGCCGCGCGGCGCGCCGCGTCGAGGTAGCGTGGCTCGGCGAGCGCGCGGTAACCCGCGGCTAGCGCCGACAGCGTCAGGCCGTTCCACGCACAGAGGATCTTGTCGTCGGTCGCGGGATGCTCGCGCTTCTCGCGCGCGGCCAGCAACGTCGCACGCGCCTTCTGCAAGCGAGCCTGTTCGGCCGGGTTCGCGACGGCTTGCGGTGCCAATACGAGCACGTTCTTGTGCTCCCAGTTGCCTTCGGCCGTGATGCCGAAGTGGCCGCACGCGAGCTCGCTGTCGTCACCGAGCAGCTTGTCGACTTCGTCCTTCTGCCAGACGAAGAACTTACCCTCGACGCCTTCGCTCTGTGCATCCTGGCTCGAGTAGAAGCCGCCGCGTTCGTGCCGCATCTCGCGCAACAGGTAGTCGAGCGTCTCGCGCGCAACCGTCGCGTAGTTGGCGTCACCGGTCGCCAGCCAGGCGTCGACGTAACACGACGCCAACATGGCGTTGTCGTAGAGCATCTTCTCGAAGTGCGGCACGAGCCAGCGACGGTCCGTGCTGTAGCGATGGAAGCCGCCGCCGAGCTGGTCGTAGATGCCGCCGCGACGCATCGCTGCCAGGGTCTTCTGGCACATCTCGCGCGCCTTCTCGTCGGGCAGTCGCAGCAGCACCTGTAGCTGCACCGCACTCGGAAACTTCGGCGCGAAGGCGGGCGGTCGCGAGAAGCCACCGTACTCTGAGTCGTACCACGCTTCGGCCTGCGGCAGCACCTTGCCGAGCAGGTCAGCGGTCGGTTCCCCCGGCGCGAGCGGCGGCGCTAGCGCCTGCTGCAAGTGGTCGGACAGTTCCTTGGCACCCTGCAGCACGCTTTCGCGGTCGTCGCGCCAGACCTGGGCCAGCCGTTCGAGCACGCGCCGGAAGCCGGGCCGGCCGTTGCCGTCTTCGGGCGGGAAGTAGGTGCCGCCGTAGAACGGCTTGCCGTCGGGCGTGAGCCAGGCGGACAGCGGCCAACCGCCCTGCATGTTCATCGCCTGCACGGCGCCCATGTAGATCTCGTCGATGTCGGGGCGCTCCTCTCGATCGACCTTGACGCAGATGAAGTTCGCGTTCATCACGGCTGCGATGGCCGGATCCTCGAAACTTTCGTGGGCCATGACGTGGCACCAATGGCATGCCGCGTAGCCGATGCTCAGGAAGATCGGCTTGTCCTGCTTCTTGGCGGCGGCGAGCGCTTCGTCGCCCCACGGATACCAGTCGACGGGGTTGTGCGCGTGCAATCGCAGGTATGGTGAGGTCTCCTTGGCGAGGCGGTTGGTGACGGGCGGCGGCTTGGGCGAAGGAGTCACGGCGGGATCCTGGGCTGCGGTTGGCGTGGGCAAGCCGAGCGTCATGGCAGCTGGCTCGGGAACGTTGGCAGCGACGCATGTCGCCGACAGCACCGCAAGGAACGAGTGCACAGCGGCGCGCGCCGGCGGCGGAAGGGAAGGCATCGCCCCATCCTCCGCGCTCGCGTTACCAGGCGCGAGCCCTTCCCGCAGGTGTTGCATCGGGTAGCCTTGTGTGCATGGTGCGTCGCCCTGTCCTGCTCGCGTTCCTCCTGGTGTCAGCCTGCGGCGGCGGTGGCGGCGGCCCCACGCCGCCGATCGCGGCGCCGGCGCGCCTCGCGGCAACGGATCTGGATCTCGGCCCCGCGACGACGAGTGCCGAACTGCTCGTGAGCCTGGCAACGACGACGGTGCCAGCTCCGGTGCTGCTCGAGGTCGCGGTCGAACTGCCGCCCGCGCTGACCATGACGGCGAACGAACGGCTGCTGGCGGTAGCACCAGTGGCGACGCTCGACGGCGACTTCGTGAGCGGTCGCTTCGTGGTGATCTGCGGCGACGCGCAGAACCCCGTGGCGCAACCGTTGCAGCCCGGGCCGCTGTTCCGGCTGCGTTTGGCGACGGCTGTGCCGCGACAACCGGGCACCTACACGATCCTGCTGCGCAATCTGCGCGCGGCCGCGAGCGACGGGAGTGCATCAGCGGCGCAGACGGAGCCGACTTCGGTGAAGGTCACGATTCGCTGAGGTCCGTCTCGCGGATTTGCCGCTGCTTGAACCAGGTGAACCCGGTGAACCCCGGCCCGTGGCCTTGTTCGCAGAGGCCCTTCTGCAAGCATACGGGGCATGCTTCAGGCCCTCGAGTTGCTCGCCGTCATCGCCGCCGCGTCGTTTGGTCTGCTGCTTGCGCGCAGCAAGCAACTCGACATCGTCGGCGCGTGTTCGGTCACGTTCATCGTCGCGTTCGGGGGCGGCACGCTGCGCGACGTGCTGCTCGACCGCGAGCCGCTGTTCTGGATCGCGAACGAGCACTACGCCTGGATCACGTTCGGAATCGCGATCATCGGTTCGCTGCTGCCGCGCCTGCCGCGACGGTTGGAGAGCTGGCTCAACCTGCCCGACGCGATCGGCATGGCACTGTTCAGCATCGCCGGCGCCGGCGTCGCCATCCGGACCGAGACGTTCGCGGTGTCGCCGTTCATCGCCTCGCTGTTCGGCGTCATGACCGGCACGTTCGGCGGCGTACTCGGCGACATCGCCTGCAACGACATGCCGCGGCTGTTCCAGCGGACGACGCCGCTGTACGCGAGCTGCGCGTTCGTTGGCTGCTGGGTCTACCTCCTGCTGCGGGAGACGGTCGTCGGCGCCGACTTCGCGCTCTGGTCGGGGGCGGTGACGATCGTGCTGCTGCGGCTCGCGGCGCTGCGCTGGAACATTCGGCTGCCCGCGCCGCGCCAGTGACTCGAGCGGCAAGACCCGCGGGCCCGACCCAGCGCCTTCCACTGAGTCTTCCGCTGCGGCTGTTGGTCGTACCGCATCGCGCAACGGCTCGAGCGACCGCGTCGGTTCGAGGGTCGGCCGTCACCCACGAGTGCGCCTCTATCGTCGATCGAGCAGGTCGCCTACGAGCCCCGCACGCTCGGCCAGCTCACGTCGCCGGTTCTGCTGTCGCAGGTCGCACCGTGCGAGCGCCAGCACGTCCGCTTCGGCCAGCGGCCAGACGAGAGCCGTGCCGTCCTCGCTGCTCGTCGCGACGTGGCGCCCGTCGGCGGTGAACAGAGCCGTATGCCCGTCTCCTGAATGCGAGGGCTCGTTCATCGGATCGTGAACTGGAGCAGATCGGACGCCCCGAGCCCAAACGCGTCCAACACAACCGACCGGCATTGATGGTGATCAACCCGGGCCACGCGGTAGACCCGATCTGCACCCAGACACCGGCTTGTTGCCTCCACCGCAGCACGCGGCCGCCGCTGCCAAGTGGAACGCGAGAGGCGGCCCCCAACAAGTCGCCGTTGCAGTCCCAGAACAGCTGGGTCACGAACTCGCCGGTCGCGAGGTTGTCTGGCAGCACCACGGCAGGTCCGCCATTGAGTGGAATCGCGAGCACGTCGAAGACGACGTTACTGCCGCCGAGCACGCTGCTTTGGCACTCCGCGAACGCAAAGCCGCCATGCTCGCTCACGACGAGCGCGTTGCAGTAGTTGCCGGGGCTCGAGTAGGGGTTTGGAACAGGCACCGGCGCCAGCACGCCGTTCGGGCCGTTGCTGCCATTTGGTGGTGTCCACCGCACGATCGGCTGATTGGCGAGCGATCCGCTAACGATGTGCCCCGTCGTCAGCAGGATGTCGCCGTCGGGCAAGAACGCTGCGGCATGGATGCCACCGTCCGTGGCCACCACCGAGCCGAGCGAGCACCAGACCGAGGCGGCCACGGCGCTGCCCGCCA
>JBDSBS010000499.1:0-5343 GCA_039921435.1 Planctomycetota bacterium
ACGAGGTCGAAGCGAAGCGCCTCGACGGGCGGGATCTTCTCCTGCTTGGCCCTGACTGGGAAGCCCCGATCTGTCACAAGAGCGGGCGTTCGCCTGGCGCGCGGCTGGCGCCGTCAGCCCACCTGGCGACACAGTGTGGCGAGCCGGCGGAGCGTAAACCAACGAGGGCATCAGCAACTGATAGGGCGCGCCATCAGGCTCGAGTCAGGACGTCGGCAGGCTACTTCTTCGCTTCCTTCTGCCGCGCCGCCAACTCCGCCCCGACGTCGACGTCCCACTCGAACGTCTCCCCGTCCGCGATCGTGCGCGTGATGCGGATCTCGGGTTGCCCCGGCTCGGCGATGACTGCCGTGTAGGTGTCGGGCGGCACGCTGCCGAACTCGTACCAACCCGAGTCCGCGACTTCGTCCCGGCTGCCCATGAGTCGCTTCATCACGCTGAGCGTCGACACACGACTGACCACTGGCTTGCCGCGACCGTCGAGCAGTGACAACTGCGCGAATGGAATGCGTTCGGCGGCCACGTTCGTGGCGCGCAACCGCAACACGGCACCGCGCACCATATGCAGCGTGACATCGGCGGTGGCGTCCTCGTCGACGCGCACGTCGTTGACCTTGCCGGCCTGCAGCGCATCACCTTCGACGCGCAAGTCATAGTCGCCGGGATTGAGTCCCTTGATCTCGAAGCGCCCGTCGGCGCCGCTGCGAATGGGTTGCGCCTGCGCGCCGAGCAGATCGAGCATCGGGTTACCGCGCGGCCGCCGGCGCTTGTTGCTCGTCTCGACATAGGCGATCTCGGCGCTCGCGACGGGATTGCCGGAGCCGTCGACGACAAGGCCCGTGATGCGGCCCGCCAGCGGGACCGTGACGACGAGGCCTTCGACGTTCGTGACGCCATCCACCTGCACGCCATCGAGGCTCGCTTCGCCGTGCGGTGGCTGCTCGCCATCGCGGCCACCATCACCACCGCCGCCGCCGCCACGCCGACCGCGGCCACCCAGTCGACTGCCCGCCGTCAACCTGTACGTGCCCGCCGCGACCGAAGGCATGCGGAACTCACCTTCGGTGTTGGTGCGCGCCTGGCTCAGCCCGTTCTGCGCGATGAGCCCGATGAGACCATCGGCCGAACCGAGCCCACCCTGATCGCTGCCGAGCGAGACCTGGATCCCCGCCACCGGATTGCCGCGCGTGTCGACGACGCGCCCGCTGATGGCGCTCGTCGGCAGCTGCACGTCGAACGAGAAGTCGCGCGACTCCTCGGGCACCTCGACTTCGAACGTGGTCTGCACTTGCTGACCGACGAAGCGCGTCACCTGCATCACGTAGTTGCCGGGCTTGATGCCGATCAACTCGTAACGGCCGTCCATGCCTGCAGCAGCAGCGCGCACTCCCATGCCGAGCAAACCGTCGCGGTCGCTGCCGAGCAGCGTCACGAGCGCGCGCGGCACCGGCGTTCCACCTTCGCGCACAACGCCATAGACGCGCACACCGTCTTCGCTGTCGTCGTTCACGTCGAGCCGCGCGAACTTGCCCTGCCGCACCGTCACCGTCTTGAGGCGCATGTTGCTCATGAGCTCGAGAGGGATGTTGTCAGCGCGTTCGTCCATGCGCGACTTGAAGACGAGGTACTGACCCGGCGGCAGACCGTCGATGCGGTAGAAGCCAACCTTGTCGGTCGTGCTGCTGCGCATGGTGCCCGTCTGGATGCTGAAGGCGACCATGAACGCGTCGGCGAGCGGGCGCATGCCAAAACCCGTGACCGTGCCTTCGACGCCGCCGCCCGCGTCGAGTCGGATCTCGAAGTCGGGCGTCGGCACATCGGCCTTGACCTCGACGTCCTTCGTCGACGACTTGGCCATGTCGGGATGGCGCGCCGTGAAGCGGTAGCGACCCGTTTCGAGCGAGGCGATTCGGAACTGACCCTTGCTGTCGCTGACGGCGCTGCGACTGTTGGTCGCCGAAGACAGCGCCAGGAAGTCGAAGTCCTCGGGGTCGATGCTGACCGCGAACATGCCGCCGCGCGCATTGTTCTCGCGCTGCTTGTAGGCGGTGACCTGCGCGTCGCTGACGGGCTTGCCGGCTTCGTCGACAACGCGACCGGCGACCGGCTGGCCCGGCTCGATGTGGAAGACGAGCACGTCACTCGTCTGACCTGGCAGCAGGTCCACTTCCTGACTCTGCGCATCGAGGTAGCCATCGGCGCGAACGCGAACGCGAACGCGACCGGGCGGAATGCCGCGCAACTCGAACGTGCCGTCGGCTGCCTGCACTTCGCGCCAGTTGCCGTCGATGCCGCGGTCCATCAGCGTCTGGCCTTCGGCCATCTGCACCGTGCGGGCGCGCATGCCCCGCCCACCGCTGGCCCACGGTGGGCCAGCTTGATCGTCCTCCGCAGCGCGCGCCCTGCCGCGACCGCGGCCTGCTCCGTCGGCCACAGCGCTCGCTTCGCCGGACGCGGTCTTGGCGTCCTCGATTTTGGGAATGTCGTTGGTGCGCGTATCGACGCGGTAGCGCGTCAACGGCTCTTCGCCGACGAGCACCTTGCCGCGGATCACGACACCGCGGCGCACTTCGATCACGAGGTTCGGCTCGTCGAGCTTGACGCCGGTCTTCATCGCAGTCGTGTAGCCAGGCTTGCCCGCTTGCACGATCAGTCGTTCGCCGGTGAGCCCTTTGGCTTCGAACCGGCCGTCGGCGCCCGTCGTCGCCTCGACGCGGCGGATCTTCAGCATCATCTTGAGGAACTGCGGGTCGTCGGGCCGTTCGAACGGACGCAGCTCGACGGCTGCACCGGCGACGGGCTGCTGTTGGTCGTCGACGACCGTGCCGCGCACGATCGTTCCTTCGCCGAGACGCAGCAACAGGTCCTCGTAGTAGCCGCCGTCGACGACAGCGAGCTCTTCGATGTTGCTCGGCGCGAAGTCTTGCGCCGCTGCGACGAAGGCGACGCGCCCGGCGGCGACGTGCTCGATGCGGAAGCGACCCTCGCTGTCGGTGACGATCGGCTCGGCGCGGCCGTCCGCCGAGAAGAGCACGCGGCTGATGTCCAAGTAGACCATCGCGACGTTGGCCGCGACGACGGGGTGGCCTTGACCATCGACGACGCGACCCGCGACGAGAGCTCCTTGATGGCCGCGCATCGTCACGTCGGTGACGATGCCGGCGCGCACTTCGACGCCGTGCACTTCTTCAAGAGCAATCTGCGGTGCCGACGCCGACACGGTGTAGCTCTGGCCAGCGGGAACGCCCGGCAAGTCGAAGCGGCCCTCATTGTCCGTGACCGTCTCGAGCCAGCGGTACTGGCGTTCGGTCAGCTGGCCGAGGAACGAATTGAGACCTGGCCGCACACTGACATGCGCACCGGCAGTCGGGCCGCCGTCGGCGCCGAGCACGATGCCGCGCACGCGACCTCCCGGCGATGCGCGCAGTTCGATGCCCGCCTGGATCTGGCCCACTGCGAGCCGCGCCGTACCGGGCGTGCGAACGAACCAACCATCGCTGCGCCCGTCGAGGAACACGCGGCCCGCCGGCAACCCCTTCAACTCGAAGGTGCCGTCGGGGTTGCTGACGGTTCGGCCCAGTTCGCGGCGCGGCGCGCGCGTCTGTTCGAACATGCCCTGCTGAAACAGCCCGCGGAAGCGCGCTACGAGCGGCTCTATCGACGGCTCGTCCTTGACCGCCAGCACTTCGATGCCGCCGAGTGGTTGTCCGGTCTGCGCATCGAGCACGATGCCGCGAACACCGGTCTCGCGCAGGCCGACCGAGACCTGCTCGCGGCCCCCATCGACGGCCGCTGCTGCCGCCGTCGCGCCGACGTCCCCGAGGTGTCCCGCAGCGACCCCGGCTGGCGCCTTCTGCGCGCGATCGGGGCCGCTGCCTGGCGGCCGCACCTCGGGATCGCTGCGCAAGAAGAGAAAGAAGCCGAGGGCGACCAACAGGCCGAGGACAACGAAGATGACAGCGGCGGTGGCTCGATTCTGCATGAGGGAGAGCGCCGCTTTGCGGTGCGACGAGGGTTGGCGGCAGGTAGCCGACCGGGGACGGTCAACTGTCAGGCTTCGGCGGCGGCGGAGCAACGGATGCAAGGTGAGCGAGGGGAGCGCGGTTAGCGCGCGGCGCTGGCCCGGTCCATCACGCCTTGGCTATCGGCAACTCGATCGCAAACGCGGTGTCGCCGGGCGCCGATCGCACGAGCCGGATCGCGCCGCCATGAGCTTCAACGAGCCGTCGGCAGATGGCGAGGCCGAGCCCCGTGCCGGAGGACTTCGTCGTGAAGTACGGCTCGAACAAGCGGCCGCGCGCGCCTTCGGGCACCCCCGGGCCATCGTCGCTGACTTCGATCACAGCGCGTTCGCCTTCGACGCGCGCGTTGAGGCGCACAGAGACACCCGCCGGCGCTGCCTCGTGGGCATTCTGAACGAGGTTGACGAACACCCGCGCCATGGCGGTGCCATCGACAGCGACTCGCACGTTCGCCACACCACACTCGAGCTGGAGTTGCACCGCCTTGCCGACGAACAAGCCCGCACACTGGTCGTGCAATTGCACGAGCCAGTCCTCGAGCCGAACGACGCTGCGGGCCGCGGGCGCGACCCCGGCGAAGGCTCGGAAGTCACTCGCGATGCGATCGAGAGCTTGGGTCTGCTCGAGCACGGTGCGCGCGAGCCGGTCGGCCACCTGTTCGGCGCGCGGGTCGCTGTCGGCGCGCGCACGCTGCAGCAGTTGCGCCGCCATTCGCATGGGCTGCAGCGGGTTCTTCACTTCGTGCGCAACCTGACGGGCCATCTCGGCCCACGCCTGATCGCGCTCGGCGGCCGCGAGCCGGGTTCGACCAGCGACGAGTTCGCTGGCCATCTGGTTGAACGACGCCGCCAACTCGCCGAGCTCGGGTCCGCCGCGCGAAGGCACCGAAACCGCGAGGTCGCCGCCGGCGATGCGGCGCGTCGCGGCGACGAGCGCGCGCACAGGAGCGACGATGGCGCGCGAGGCAACCAGCGACCACAGCACGAGCACGGCGATGGTGACGAGGATGGCGATGAAGAGAGCGCGTTCGAACGCGTCGCTCGCCGCAAACAACTCGGCCTCGGGCACCGCGACGCCCACGATGAACGCGCGCGCTGCGCCTGTGCCACATGGCGAGCAGCCAAACCGCCACTGGGCGCCGTTGTCATAGGTGAAGCTGCCGCGACCGGCCGCGATGCGAGCAGGCAACTGGCTCGCCAAGGTCGCAGGCTGCAGCCGCAAACCGTAGCAGCCGCGATCCGTGTGCGCTTGCACGACGCCGTCCGGGCCGACCAGGAACACCATCGCGGACGGCAGGCCCGCCCGAGCCACGAGCACTTCG
>JBDSBS010000500.1:0-5940 GCA_039921435.1 Planctomycetota bacterium
GGCCGACTTGCAGTCCATGGGCCTGCCGGTCGAACTGGCGCGCGCAGGCGACACCGTCAAGTGGATGTCACGATCGGACACGTTCCCGTACCTTCAGCGCCTGCGCGGCGTCAAGAAGCTCGAGAAGCTGTCGCCAGCTGCACTGGAGACGCTCGCCGTGATCGCGTATCGGCAACCGGTCATGCGCGGCGACATCGAGGCCGTGCGCGGCGTCAAGGCGGGCCCGATGTTGCGCACGCTGCTGCAGCACAAGTTGGTCAAGGTCACGGGGCGCGCCGACGTGCCCGGTCGCCCGCTGCAGTACGGCACTACGCAGCAGTTCCTCGAGCGCTTCGGCCTCAGCTCGCTGCAAGAGCTGCCGAGCATCAAGGAATGGAAGAACCTGGGCTGATCCCGTGGTTCTCTCGCGAAGACCTCGCAGTCCTCACACTCCTCGCGCTCGCCGGTGCTTGCAATGGGAAGCCGCCGACCTAGACTCTCCGCCCGCATTCGCGTCCCGGTCGTCTAGTCCGGCCTAGGACCCCAGATTTTCATTCTGGTAACACGGGTTCGAATCCCGTCCGGGATACCACTTCATGGGCTCGCCACCAGCAGGTGGCGGGCCCGTTGTCTTGGCGGCGCACCGAGGAGCACCGAGGAGCACCGAAGCACCGAGAAGCACCGGCGCACCGGAGAACCTGCACCGAAGCACCTTCGCGCGCCGTGTCGTGGACCATGCCGATGCCACCTGCTCAGTCCGACCTCTTGACCCTCGTGCGCGCAGCCGGGCAGCGGCTGGGCTCGGCGCCGTGCCTCGCGGTGGGCGACACGGTCTGCTCGGGCGAGGACCTGCGGCGACGCGTCGAAGCGATGGCGGCAGCGTTGTTGCGCCGAGGCTTTCACCCCGGCGACCGCCTGGTCGTGCTGCTGCACCGTTGCATCGAGGAAGGCGTAGCAATCCTCGCTGCGGCGGCCGCGGGCGGCATGGCAGTGCCGCTGCACGGCAAGCTCAAGGACGACCAGGTCGCGCACGTGCTGGCCGACTGCGAACCGTTCGGCGTCGTGACGAGCGCACTCAGGGTCCTCGCTTTGCGGGATCCGACGACGACGCTCGGCAAGGCGCGCGTCTTTCGGGTCGGCGACCCGCCGCTGCCTGTGAGCGCTGAACCGTTCGCGGCACTCGACTCCGCCGGGACAGCCGACGCGGCCGGCAGCGAACTGCTAGCACCACGCGGGCACACACCGGCGGCGCTGCTCTACACGAGCGGCAGCACCGGGCTACCAAAGGGCGTCGTGCAGGACCACCACAATCTGGCCTTGGGGGCGGCGCTGGTCGCCGACTACCTGGCGCTCGCACCTCAGGACCACTTGCTCGCCGTTCTGCCGTTCAGTTTCGACTACGGCCTCAACCAGCTGCTCAGTGCGCTGCACGCCGGTTGCCGCGTCACGGCAGCCGACCACCTCGGACCAGGCGAACTGGCCGAACTGTGCCGCCGGCTGCGGCCGACGGGCCTCGCGGGGGTTCCGTCGTTGTGGCACGAGGTGGCCAGCGGCTTGCAGACGGGTGTTCTGTCGGCCGAGCATGGCCGCTCGCTGCGCTTCGTCACCAACAGCGGCGGCCCGCTGCGCCCTACCGACTCCGCGCAAGTGCGCGGTCACTGGCCGCACGTTCGGGTATTCGCGATGTACGGCCTCACCGAGGCCTTCCGCAGTGCCTTTCTCGACCCGGCCGAGTTCGATCGCTACCCGGAGTCGTTCGGTCGCGCGTTGCCTGGCGTCGAGTTGTTGCTCGTCGACCCGCACAGTGGCGCGTTGTTGCAAGGCGAAGGGAGCGGCGAACTCGTGCACGCGGGTGCACTCGTCGCCCAGGGCTACTGGCGGCGCCCCGAGGCGACGGCTGAGCGCTTTCGGTGCGATCCGCGCGGCGGCGGCGGCCGCGTCGTCTATTCGGGCGACATCGTGCGGCGCTGTGCCGAGGGACGGCACTGGTTCGTGGGACGAGCCGACCGCCTGCTGAAGGTGCACGGCCACCGCATCTCGCCGGACGAGATTGCCACCGCCGTAGCCGGACTCGAGGGCGTGGGGGAGGTGGCGGTGTTCGGGCTCGACGGCGGCGCTGACGGGCATCGCATCGTGCTTGCGGTCTCGGGCGACGCCGCCGATGCCGACCTGCGTCAACGCATCCGGCGCCGCTGCCGCACGCGCCTACCTTCTTATATGCAGCCCGCCGTGCTGCGAGTGCTGTCGACGTTGCCACACAATGCGAATGGCAAGGTGGACGAAGCCGAACTGCGAGCGACGATGGGGCCGTGCACCGACGACATCTGACCGAACTGCTCGTTCGCTACGCAGCGGCTTGGCCGGCCGAGGTCTCGGTCAGCGAGCGCTTCTTGGCGTTCATCGGCGAGCACGACGATTGCCTGCACCGTTCGTGTGTGCCTGGACACATCACCGCATCGGCGTGGATCCTGTCGCCCGACGGGAACTCGGCCTTGCTCACGCACCACAAGAAGCTCGGGCGGTGGCTGCAGCTCGGTGGCCACGTCGACGGCGAAGTGTTGGTCGAACAAGCGGCCTTGCGCGAAGCCATCGAAGAGTCCGGCATGACCGAGTTCGAGTTCGTGCGATGGGGTCGTGGGCCGCTCGTGCCGCTCGATCTCGACGTGCATGCGATCCCGGCCCGCGGCAGGGAGCCGCTGCACGAGCACTGGGACGTGCGGTTCTTGCTGCGGGCCGGGCCTGGCCAGCAGATCGTGAGATCCGACGAGTCCAACGAGCTGCGCTGGGTCGCAGCGGGCGAGCTGACGCAGTTGACCCAGGAAGAGAGCGTGCTCCGCCTGGCTCGCAAGGCCCGTGCGATCGGCGCGCATTGATTGCCGCGATCACGGGAGCCAACCCGGCGGGTTCGGCACCTCGCCGCACGAATCGCAACGTGCATGCAGTGCCACGCCTCGATTCGACGACAATGTCGCCATGCAGGACTCTTCCGATTCTGCGTCGCCGACGGTTGCGCCGCGGCGCCGCAAGGTCCGTCGAAGTTGGTGGCTGCTAGTCGCTGCCGCCCTCATGCTGATCGGACGCGGGCTCGGCTGGCTCGGTGGTGGCGGGCTGGTGGAGCGGCCAGCCACGTTGCTCGAGAATCGGGCAACCTCGGGGGCCGTTCCGCCGGCACCAGCCATGGCCCAGGAACCGGCCACACTCGCGGCCTCCCTGAGCAGTGCGCGGAATGCGCAGCCTCGCGCAGGCGACGTCGGTTCCGCAGTAGCCGTACCGGCCCCGAGCCAGTCGAGCGAGACAACTGGTGCAGATCCTGCTGGCGAACCGGCGGCGACCCGGGTTCTCGCCCCGGTGCAAGGGCCAACGCTCGACCCGGACCGATTCTCGAGTCTGCTGTCGCTCGTTCGCACGCGCACCGAGCAGGCCCAGTTGGGCGCCGCCATGAACGCGCTGCAGCACCTGCGCTCGCTGTCGCTCGATGCAGCCCAGCAAACGGTGCTCAGCGTCGCGGCGCAGGCGCTGCAAGCCGCGTTGGCGGCGGCGTGCAGTCAGGTCGTGCAGTCGTTGTGCCAGGGTGAGGTGCTGAGCAGCTGCGACGAAGTGGCGCGACTGCTCGCCGATGGACAACCCTTCGTGCAACCTGTTCTGGCGGAGTCCCTGCTCCTGGCCGGCGTCGCGGGCGATCTGCTGCGCGCACCAGTGCGCGACGACCGACCGTGGCCCGTACCGCCGCCCCTGGCCAAGGACCGCGCCGTTCGGGTTCGCTTGCGCGACGGCGTGCAGGTGGGCCGCATCGTGGACAGCCGGTCCGATCAGGTGACGGTGCGCCTGCAGGGCAAGGCCGGGGTCACCTTCCCGACGGTCGCTGTCGTGGCGCTCGAACCGGTCGAAGCAACGCCCGCCGAAGCGATCGAGATGGGCTTTGCGGCATTGCACGCAGGCAATGCGCTGCTGGCGCGCTTGTGGCTCGCAGCGGCGGGGCTCCGCGGCTCGGGGCCGCTGCCCGAGCGCGGGCTGCAGTTGGCGGCGGTGCTGCGCTAGACTCGCCCTCGCCAGCAAATAGGCCCAGCAAATAGGCCCAGACTGCTCGCGTAGCTCGCACCCACCATGCCCACTTCCGCCCAACGCATCACGGTTCGCCAAGGCGACCAGAACTACGGCCCCTACTCGCTCGACGAAGTCAACCGCATGCTCGTCTCGGGCCGCCTGTCGCGCAACGATCTGGCTTGGGTCGAAGGCTCGCCCGAGTGGACGCGGCTCGCGTTGGTGCCCGGTGCATTGGCCGTGCCGCCAGCACCTGGCGAGGAGGAACGGCCCTCGATTGACGCCGCCTCCGATCGTCTGGTTTTGCCGGCGTTCCTGTTGGCATTCTTCGTGGGTGTCTTCGGCGTGCACCGCTTCTACGTCGGCAAGACCGGCAGCGGCATCGCCATGCTCGTGCTGACCCTGACCGTGATCGGCGGCATCGTCACGGTGGTCTGGGCCACGATCGACTGGATCATGATCGTGGTCGGCGCCTTTGAAGACGCCGAGGGCCGGCCGCTCAAGCAGTGGACGTAGCGGTGTGCTGTGGATCGCGCCCAAACCACAGCAGCGCTGTCACCATGACAGCCACGCCGGCGGCCAGCGAGAACGGCCACCACGACGGACCGAGCCAAACCATCGGCAGGTAGCCGCAAAGCACGCTGGTTGCCATTGCCAGTAGCGCATACGGGATCTGCGTCGTCACGTGCGCCAGATGGTCGCACTGCGTGCCCAGAGAACTGAGCAGCGTCGTGTCGCTGATCGGCGAGCAGTGCAAGCCGAAGATCGAGCCTTCGAGAACGGCGCCGATGCACAGCAGCACGAGCGCCGTACCGCCCGCCGCGGCACTACCCGCGAACGCGGTGTCGGTGCCGATCTGGTGGGCCAGGACGACGACGTTGGGCACCAGGATCGCCATCGTGCCGAAGCTCGTGCCCGTCGTGAACGCGATGAGTGCGGCCAGCAAGAACAGCACGAGCGGCAACGCGATGGCGTTCATGCTGCCGCGCGCGATCGCAGTCAAAAAGGAGCCC
This sequence comes from Planctomycetota bacterium, assembly GCA_039921435.1. GTDB lineage: Bacteria > Planctomycetota > UBA1135 > UBA1135 > UBA2386 > DASVAL01. Next base: position 5,034 of record JBDSBS010000500.1, read on the forward strand.
GTGCCGAGGTCCTTGCAGACGTGCCCGAAGCTCCAGGCGAAGAACAGGATGCCGACGGCGAGCCCGAGTGCCTTGGTCGAACGCAGCGCGACTGCAGTGATCTGCCCCAGCGGCAGGATGCGCTGCCCGAGCGTCAGCAGCACGGCGGTGATCAGGCTCGCGATCGACGCCCACAGTAGGGTCTCGTCGCGGCCCGCGGCGCCGATCATGCCGATCATGCCGAGCGCGCCGAGCACCAGCACGAGCAGAGGCAGCACGGCGTTGATTGCGCGGCTCGGCGTTCCAGCGCCTGGCTCGGTCGCCCCGGCGTCGGCTGCGACCATGAGCCGCGCACCGTCGGCAAACGGCTTGTGCTCGCGGCGTGCTCGCCGTTCTGCGCGCAGCATCGGCCCGAAGTCGCGCCGCAACACGGCCACCAGGAACACGAGTGCCATGGCGAACAGGCAGTAGAAGCGGAACGGAATGGCGTCGGCGAAGGCAGCAAAGGCCTGCTGCGCCGAGTAGGCAGTGCCGTCCGGGTTCACGATCTGCGTCAGCATTGGTTGGTATTGAGAGATCTCGTAGGTGATCCAGCTCGACGCGAGCGAGATGCCGGCCACCGAAGAGGCCGTCGAGTCGACGATGTAGGCGAGCTTCTCGCGCGATACGCGCGCCGCGTCACACAGCGACCGCATCGTGGCGCCAACGACCAGGCGGTTGCCGTAGTCGTCGAAGAAGAGCAGTAGGCCACTCGCGAGGGCGCAGAGTTGCGCGCTCCTGGGGCCGCGCACGAACCTCTGCAGCCACAGCCCGATGCCGTGCAGGCCGCCGTTCTTCGCGACGACACCGATCGTCATGAACAGGAACGCGACGGCCAGAGTGATGCGCACGTAGAAGCCCTCGCACAGCGAGCGGCGCCACAGCGCGT
>JBDSBS010000501.1:0-3805 GCA_039921435.1 Planctomycetota bacterium
CAGCGGGTAGAGCGCTCGGTCCTCGCGCAAGAAGAGCTCCAACGGCAGCTGTGCATCGCGCCACGTGTGCGCTTCGTCGATCCACAAAGACCACTCACCCAGATGCCACAAGCGCAACCACGCCGCCACAGCCGTGATCGACAGCAGACACAGCGCATACTTGCGGCCGTAGAGCGCGCGCAAGAATCCGACCTCAGAAGCCCCCAGCGGACCGGGTGGCGCATCAGCGGGGGTTCGGGGCAGGCGCGGCACAGCAGGTTCTCGAACCATGGTTGCATATCGCAACGTGTTCGCGAAGGCGAGGTCGATCGACACGGGAATTCCCGAAGCCAACGCTCTCCGCAGCCAACGTGTGTCCGCCGAGCCCAGCTTCGCGATCCGTGTTCACGACTCGGGCGCCTTCTTCTCGGCCCGAAAGAACTGCAAGGGCAACCCGAGGTACCCATAGATGCTGGACCACGCGACACCGACGACCACGGTCGAGAATCCAGCGTGCCGCACTTCGTCGAGGATGTCCCAGCCGAAGTCCGAGTAGACCAAACTGCCACCAGCCGCGAAGGGGTTGATGTGGTATTGCGCCGGCAGATGGTGTTCGAGCGTGTCGCCGTGGCCCGATGCTCTGACGACGGTTCGCTCGGCATTGCTGAAGAACGGTATCGTGAAGACGAAGCAACCACCGGGACGAAGGATCCTGTACGCCTCGCGCAATGCAGCCCTGAAGTCCGGCACGTGCTCGAGCACGTCGGCGGATATGTAGCAACCCGTGGACTCAGAGGCGAGCGACAGGGCTTGCACGTCCTCGTGGCGAACGCCGTGCACGATCGCGCCCGAGGTCGCCGAAGGTGAGACGTATTCGCTACCCGTGACGTTGCCAGGCCCAAACCGCTGTTGCAGGCATGCAAACATCTTCGACTTCTGCTCCGGGACATAGATGCCCCCACCCGCTCGGGGATGAGCATCCACCACGTCGATGATCAGCCTTTGGCGAGCCGACAAGCCACACGAACGGCAACGCAGGCTGTTGCGCAGACCCGACGCGTCCACTCCATCCGGAGTCGCAATGTGCGCGCGCTTTGCGCGGAAGACGGAGCCTTTGCGACAGACCCGGCAATAGCCCGGTAGCGCCAACCTCCCGGTGATGGCAAAACACTGCTTTGCCAGGAACTGGCCCAACTCCCAGTGCTGCGCGAAGGACTCGCTCGCAAGACAACGTTGGTATTCCTGTTCCCCCGCGCAATCGATCCACGGCAAGTGAGGGGAAGATGTTGGACCCGGCATCGCATCGCTCGCGTAATCGTTCAACTTGCCCTCCTGTCGCGTGGCACGGGCGAGTAGGCACTGGTCGAGTCGCGGGGCGGTCAGGTCCCAGTGCCAGGTCCCAGTGCGCCTGCAGCGATGATTGCGCAGTCGCTCGTGCGGCGCAACCACGAGCCGTCGACGACGAGCTGCACGAATTGTCTGCAGTGGAGTGAACGGGTGCGGCATCGTGCCGACGCCGGGGAACAAGGCCCAAGTGCGCAAACCACATGCACGTTACGAACGGCCTCGAGCAGGTTGCGGAGCGCGGTCGCCGCCAGGGATTCTCCCCGAGCGCGATTCCGGGAGAATCCGAGAGGCCCTTAGCACTGGCCGAACCTACCCTGTGGCCATGAATCTCGACTTCCATCCGTGGCACTGGGGCATGGCCCTTGCGCTCGCCGCTGCGCCCTTGGCGCAAGCGCCCATGCACTCCGTTGCCACGGCCGCGATCGCGGATGCGAGCAGCACAGAAGCCGGCGGTTTCCTGCTGGCGATCCCTGGAGTCGACAGCGACTTCGTGCTCTTCGCCGACGGCCAATTCGTCGTGCGCAGCAATGGCACCGCTCGCTTCAGCTCCTACCTGCAGCGACCGACCGTGCTCGATCGCGAGTTCTTCCTCGAACTCGAATTCTCGGGCCGGCTCCAGCCAACGAGTCCGGGCTATCCGCCGGCCGGCAGCCCCGTGACGACGCTGCTGTCCAGTGCTTACGTGCCGCTCGGCCCCGTCAATCCGGGCACCTACGTCTACTACACCGTGGTCAACGGCACGCTGACCGGCTTGCGCTCATTCCAGGGTGCACGCCTCACGGCCACCAATCACGGCGCAGCCCAGATCGGCGACGGCGCGTCCAACAAGAACGTGAACCACGGCTTCGCCCTCGACCTCGACCTGACAGTCGTGCAGCAGCCCGTGTTCGGAGCAATCGTCCCGACCGGACGCGCGCAGCTGCGCGGCGACCTTGCGCCCAACCTCACGCAGTGCGCCACGCACGTCGACGCCGACCCGGCCGTTAGCACTGGCCCAGCGCGCGCGGCGCTGAACCTGCCCGGCGTGGCCGCCGACTACATCTTCATGCCGTCAGCGCAGTGGCTCGAACGCGCCGACGGGACCGCCTTGCTGCAGGGCAGCGTTCGCCGACAATCCAACTACAGCGACGAGTGGTACTGCGTTCTGACCTTCGGTGGCCGCATCGATCCCGGCAGCGCCGCCCACCCGCCAGCGAACCGTCCCGTGCTAAACCTGCTGCCAACAGCGTATGCGAGCCAAGGCGGCGCCATCGATCCCAACGCCTGGCGTTACTACGCGACGGCAACTGGCACACTGCAGGGGGCGGGAATGCGGGCCGGCGGTCAGATCAACCTGACGCAGTCCGGCGCCTTCCAGGTCGGACTCGGCTCCGATCAGGGCAACCGCTTCTTCGGCATGTGGGGCCTGCTCGTGCCGACGATTGCACAACAGCCGACGGCCAGCACGATCGTGCTGACGGGCAACCTCACGCTGCAGGCCAACGTCGCCACCCACTGCATCCTGCCCCCACCGCAGGTCGTCACCGGCATCAGCCAGGCAATCGCGAGCGTGACGCAGCAAAAGCTCGTCTACACGGGCCTCGATCTCGGCTGGGTCGAGCAAGTGGCCATCGGTCCGACGATCGTCGCCACCAAAGACCCTCGCCGTTGGTACGAGGGTCACCTGCGGGTCGTCGATCACACTACCGTCGAGCTGTCCATTCCGCAGGGCCTGGCGATTGCACAGTATCCAGCGCGACTGCTCAACGCGACGCGGCTCAGCAATGCACTGACCATCGACGTCCAGGCCCCAACTGCTCCCGTGCTGCGAACGGAGAACGACCGCTTGGCCGGCGAGCAGCAGCATTGGGTCGTGCACAAGGGCGGCGCCGCGGGCTTCGCCTACAGCTTGATCTGCCTCAGTGACTCCAACTTGCCGAGCTTCGCTCCTGGCGTCGCGCAATTCGCCATAGGCAATCAGTTCTCGAGCTTCGCCGTGGTCGGCGGCGCGCTGCACGATCCGGTCACGGGCACGGCCGTGCTCACATACCCGTCGATCCCGACGTGGATCGCGGGCCACAACCTGTACGCGCAGGCAGCTATCCTCGATCTCTCGCTTTTCCCCGCGCTATTCCCGGCGACGACGAGCGATACCTGGCTCACGGCCTATTGAGCCGGCTGAGCGCCCTGCCACGCGCTCTTCCGTGCCGCCGATTGCGCCAGTATGCACTAGCCTTACCGCCCTCCGCATGGCCTCCACCTGCCATTTCGCGGCATCGGGGGAAGTCCTGATCTTCACGAGTACCTTCCGCGGGGGGGGGTACACTCCTTTGCGACGCCGCCCTATGGTAGATGCATGAAAGCGACCTTCCCCGCCTGCCTCTTTGTGGTCCTGGCCCACGCCGCCGGTGACCTTGGCGCGCAAGGCCCGACTCGGTCCGCTGCGACCGCGGCCGCGGCCGACGGCAACAGCACCGAGCCCGGTGGCTACCTGCTGTCG
>JBDSBS010000502.1:0-6070 GCA_039921435.1 Planctomycetota bacterium
GCCGCCTCCGACCATCACACTCCCGTTGGGCAGCAGGACTGCTGTCGCGTGGTAGGAGCGAGGTGACGGATTTGGCCCTGTCTGAGGCGTCATGTCCATCCAACCTCCGCCGCCCCAGCGATAAAGCTCGGGGATCATCACGGACCCGACCGCGTCGTTGCCACCAATCAGCAAAATGGAACCATCGGGCAGGACTACGGCATTGGCATGGTGCCGCGCGTGGTTGAGGCTTGGCACACTGAACCAGTTTCCCGTCTGGGTTGCGAAGCAGGCCTCGCAAGACGCGGTGACAGCGGTCAGCGCAATGTCTGCCCCCCCGATGCGGACCACGAGGTCTTGGAACGTCCCGATGCGCGCGAAGTAAACTGACGAGCCTTCGTTGCGAAACTGCGAAGCCGGGCCGGACATACCTGCTGAGGTGTTCCAGTTTTGTGGCCACGTAGGGGAAGGGGTCGTGCTCACAGGCACGGGGCTGGTTGTGGGATTGGTGAGCACGCTGTGATCGATCTGTGCCGAGGGAGCCACGTATCCAGACAAGAACACGTTGCCGTTGCTCAAGAAGTGGCAGCGTGGGTATTCGAAGAGCCAATCGACGTATTGGCTGCCCATCGCGTGCCCCGGGCCCCACCACTCCCTGATGGGGGTTGGTGCCGTTGGGTTGATCTCATCTCGGAAACAGCGCTGTCCAAGCGCGGTCGTCGTGTCAACGAGCAGAAGGGCTTCGTAGCTGTTCAGCTCGTTGCCACCGGGCGATGGTGAGTTGCTCAAGTCGGAACCGCCGAGCACGAGCATCGCTTCCACAGAAGACGGGACCAATGGGTTGAACGCGCGCGGCAGGCGGTGCGTCAGCGTCACCGTCGGGTAGAACCGAAACTCTTGAAGGGTGAACTGTTCCTTGTGCCAGCAGGTACCCGGCACTCCCAGCGCCGGGGGGGGCGACCCTGGGATCACGGGGTACATCGTCATGTTCGTTCCTTCGAACGCCTGGTTGGGAAAGCGCGGATCGAACTCGAAGACGAGCTTGCCACCAAACAACCCACCGACGTATCCGGTGCCCCCTGCCACAACGAGGTAGCCGAATGGCGACCACGCGTGCCCAGAGCAGAAGAGGTCCTGGAATGTGGTCGGAACCAGGGGCCCAGTCGGAACCTCCTCGACCGGCAGGTAGTAGTTGAAGAAGCGTTTTGCCCCGGTGGCAGGTGTTGGATCGACGATTGCGTACCGCTGCAGGTTCCAAAAGACCCCGGGCACAAAGGGAGCCGCGTCGACGTGGACGTAGGACTGATCCCACACGATGACCTTCCCTCTGTGGAGCCCTACTGGGATGAGCGACATGTGGATCGCCTCGAACGTGAGCGGCCAGACGGGTCCGGTTGCTGCGGCCCAAATCGCATCCGCATTGGTGGAGCTAGGCGTCCCGTTCTCGTGATTGAACGCCGGTAGCCATTGGCCGCCCTGGCTCCGCGCGCTGCCGTTGATTGTTGCTACGACGCAGGCGCCGACAACCAGACTAGTGAGTGAGTGAGTGAGTGAGTGAGTGAGTGACGGACCATCGTGCCTCCTCGAAGGCGGATCTCGCCTTCTCGAGAGCGAACTACATCGTCGGGCGGTGCATCCGTCCACCCCCTACGACAGACGGACAGCGGCTAGGGCTAGGCGGTCCGGATCTTCGTGGGTGCAAAATTGAATCCGGGCAGAAAGATGGGGACGAACACGGGGCTGCTCGTGGGAGCCGTCGCAACGCGGGCAAGCAACACGAACTCAACAACCCAACCAGCCCGGCTGCGACGTCTAGGCTCGAACCGCCCCGCCTCGATCGCCTCACGTCGTGCCGCGCAGCAACACGTCCACCCGCGAACGCTGACCTGCGCGCGCTGCGGCGAAGCTGCGGAACCGCGGCCTCGCTCGATTCCACACGAGGTGACCGCCGCGCGGCAACCACACCTCCCCGCCCGCCGCCACCACCAACGCCACGCCGGCCGCGACGTCCCATTCGTGTTTGGGCTGCAGCGTCCACGTGGCATCGGCGAAGCCGCCGGCAACCAGCGCCAACTTGTAGGCGACCGACCCGACGGGCAGCACGTGGCAGCCCTTCGCTTCCATGCCACGCCACTCACCGCGCTTCCATTCGCTGCGGCTCGCCAACACGCGCAAGCCACCGTCGTCGACTGGCCACGGCAGCTGCGGCTCGCCAGAGACGAACACGCCGAGGCCGGCCCCACCAATCACGGAGACCTGCATAGCCGGGTTGCCGATCGCGCCGAGCACGGGCACGCCGTCTTCGATGAGCGCGATCGACACCGAGTACTCAGGGCGACGCGCCACGAACGCACGCGTGCCGTCGAGCGGATCGACGATCCAAACCCGCCGGCAGCCAAGCCTCGCGGGAGTGTCCTCGCTCTCCTCGGACAGCCAACCGTCGCCGGGTGAAGGCAGGATCCCGCGCAGCAGCGCATCGACTTCGGTGTCCGCCGCGGTAACCGGGCCGCCCTTGTCCTTGAGTTCGAACGGCCGCTCGCCGGCGGCGTGCTTCTGCACCAGTTCGCACGCCTGCTGCAGTGCCACGCGCACGCGCTGCAAGTCCTCGCGGCTCGCACTCACCCCGTGCCTCCGCCGCGCGGATCGTGTTCCACCTCGAGCGGCGGCGACCACGTTGGTTCGGCAACGATCTGCTCGATCACCTCGGCGGGGTCGCGCGCGACCGAGTAGAGCCCGCGGAAGTGCGGCTGGATGAAGCCCTCGTCGAAGGCCTTGTGCAGCATCTGCAACAGCGGTTGCCAGTAGCCGAGCGCATCGAGGATCACGACCGGCTTTCGGTGCAGACCGAGCTGCTTGAACGATAGGACCTCGAGCAGTTCCTCCAGCGTGCCGAGGCCACCCGGCAGCGCAACGAACGCATCCCCCGCCTCGTCGAGCCCTCGCTTGCGGCTGCGCATGTCGCCGACCGACTCCATTTCACAAGCGGCCTCGCAGTGCACGTTCTTGTCGACGAACTGCTGCAAGATGACGCCGATCGTGCGACCGCCGGCCGCGCGCGCGCCGCGCGATACCGCCCCCATCAGGCCAAAGCGCCCGCCGCCCCAGACCAGGTCCCAACCGCGCGCAGCGATGCATCGGCCCAGCTCCTCGGCGATCGGCACGAACGCTGAATCGATGCGCTCGCTCGAGGAGGCGTAGACCGTGACCCGAAACCGGCGGCTCTGCGTCACAGCGTGTTGCCCGCCGCGAGCCAACGATCGAGCAACAGCAGTCCGACCATCGACTGGCCGTCGCCACATTCTTGTTCCAACAGCCGCTGGCGCGCTTCCGCCATCGGCAACCTGTGCACCGTGATGCGTTCGCTGGGTTCGAGCGCCTGCCGATCTTCTTGCAGGGACCGCGCCAACCAGAAGTGGCAGATCTCGTTCGATGCTCCCTTGTACGGAGCGAAGCGCCCCAGCTTGGTCCACTGCTCGGCGCGCCAGCCGGATTCCTCGTGCAGTTCTTTCTTGGCGACGGCCAGCGGATCCTCGCCGGGCCGCATGCCGCCGATCGGAAACTCCCAGAGATCGAGCCCCAGCAGATAGCGGTGCACACGCAGCAAGAGGGTCGAACCGTCGGCAAAGTACGGGATCGCAGCGCAGCTGCCCGGCATGTCGACGTAGTAGTAGACGCCGTCGCTGCCGTCGGCCTGCACGTAGTGGTCGCGGCAGTAGCGATGCCACGCATTGGCGACGAGCACCTCGCGGCTCGAACGAGAGAAGGGCACACGCTCGGTCATGGGCAGCTCACCGACTGATCGAGAAGTACAACTGACGGCGGTCGTCGGACTCTTCGTAGAGCCAAGGCCAGCCGAGGTCGAGCGCAATGGGCACCTCGAGATAGGGGATCTCGATGCGGATGCCGATGCCCGAACTCGCGCGTAGCTGGCCGAACGTCGAATCGTCGATGCCGAGCCCGAGCAGACCGATGTCGGTGAAGAGCACCCAGCGCAGCAGCTCGCGATCGCGGACCTCGCCTTCGAGACGTGTCGCGACGAGCGGGAAGAAGATCTCGGCGGTCGCCGTGTAGATCGCTTCGCCGCCGATCGGCCGACCGAACTGGCTCGGTCCCGCGCGCCGGTAGTCGAACCCGCGCAGCGCGGCGCCTCCCATGTAGAAGCGCTCGGTGAGGAACACGTCGTCGCTCTTGCCGAACGAGTTCGCCCAACCGAAGAGGTGCTCGAGGTGCAGCACGGTCTTGTGCCCCATCTCGTTCTCGCGCAGCGGAACGTAGGCCTGGGCCGTGTGCACGAGCTTGGTCAGGCTCTCCTCGCCGCCGAAGAAGCCGCCGAGAACCTCGAACGAGAGCCCGATTTCGAAACCCGAAGTCGGCCGGAACAGGTCGTCGTAGTCGCGATAGCGCGTACTGATGCGGGCGCCTCGCAGCTCCGTGTTGCCTTCGGCGTCGTAGGCCAAGGACGATGCATCTTGCGCCAGGTCCTTGATCTCGACGGCCTCCTGCCGCAACGAGAGGCCGGTGTTGAATCGGTCGCTGAAGTTGCGCGACAACCCCAGTTCGGCCCCGAGTACGTCCGATGTGTAGCCGTCGGTGAGGCGGCGGATGCGCCGCTGGCCGGTCGCGCGCAGTTCGTAGGTGTCGAAGTGCTGACCGAACACATCGGGCTCGACGTAGGTCACCTGAAACTGGCTCTGCCGACTGCCCGGCGCGAGCAACACACCGAGGTTCTGGCCACCGCCATGGAACGCCTTGTTGTCCAGCATCTCGCCGATGGCCGTGAACGGATTGAGGCTGCTCGGCGGGTTCCAGAGGTCGAAGTTGCGCTTGTTGTAGGTCATCTGCGCCTGCGCGCCCTGTCCCGTGCTGATGCCGATGCCCCAGCGCAGTTCGCCGGTGGCGCCGTCTTCGACGTCGAGGCCGAGGTCGACGAGGTCCGGCGCGCCGGGCACGGCTTCCAACTGCAGGCGCGGCCCGCGCAGGGTGACCGGATCCTGGAAGAACTTCGTCTGCTCGATGCTGCGCAGCGATCGGTTGACCGCGACCATGTCGATGCGGTCGCCTGGCAGCACGCGCACGCGCCGGCGGATCACCTGATCCCGCGTGAAGCGGTTGCCGCGGATGACGACGTCGCGCAGCGTCTTCGGCAAACCTTCGACGATCTGGAAGACGATCTCGACTTCGGGTTCGAGCCCGGGATACTCGCGCGCTGGATAGACGATGCACCGATCCGGCACGTTCGCCATGCCTGGATACCCGCTCGGCGGGTGGCCGCGCCGGCCATAGAAGTCCTGGATGGCCAGACGGTCCCGCTGCAGCCGATCGTTGTCGTAGAACTCGCCGGGCACGACCTTCAGTTCGCGCTGGATCTCTTCGGCGCTGTAGAGCGGCGGCTTGCTGACCGACTTGCGCCCGGCATCGACGTGCTCGACGCGCACGGACTTGATGCGGTAGCGCGGCCCCTCGACGACGACGAAGGAGATGTCGGCCACCGATCGATCGGCGGCGAACTGCACGTCGGCGAGATCGACGGTGGCGTCGAGGAAGCCGAGCCCCCGGTAGAACAGGCGCAGGCGGTCGAGGTCCTCGTCCAGAATCTCTCGGCTGAAGGCCGCGCCGCGCACGAAGCCGCGCGCCGGGTCACTCTGGATGTGCGAATCGCGCACCAGGTAGTTGTCGGTGCCGAACAAGCCGAAGATCGGATCGGCGGGAAACGACGTATTGCCTTGGAATCGGATCGACCCGATCGTCACCCGAGGTCCTTCGTCGATCTGGAAACGCAGCCGCCGCGTCGGCCGCGCTGGTCGTTGGCCGGGCGCAGCGCCTGCCTCCGCCGATGGCTCGCCCTCGACCGGACGTTCCTGCAGGTCGATGCTGCAGAACGCGTAGCCATCGCGCCGGTAGCGGGCGATCAACACCTTGCGCATCGCCTCCGCCTCGGTGCGTGTGACTTGCCTGTCAGCGTGCAAACCGAGCAGGCTGTCGACCGTCGTGCGGTCCAGGTTGCTCAGCCCGGCGAACTCCACGCCCTCGTAGATCTCGACCTCGCGCAGCACCTCGAACGTCACCACGATCTCTCCGTCGACCTCCTCGG
>JBDSBS010000503.1:0-2506 GCA_039921435.1 Planctomycetota bacterium
GTCCATTCGAACGCGCCGTTGGTCGCTGAGAGCGGCGCGATGTCGAGCAGGGTCAGCGAGGCTGGAGTGATTGCGAGCGGGCAGAGGCTCGTCGGCAGTGCGATCGGTTGCCAGTCGCCGATCGCGAGCAGGCCGAAGCCGTTGTTGGGGCCACTGACGGTCACTTGGAAGTCTTGAGCGGCGACGACCCAGGCATGGTAGGTCGCGGGGATGTCGACGGGGATCGGTTGAGCTCCAAACATCGACCAGAAAGACAGCACGCTGCGTGGGTCCCGTTCGACCGTTCCGGTGCCGGGCGGCGCGTGGCGGTAGGCGTACTCGCGATCGAGGGGATACGGCTGGCCGTTGAGACCGCCGTAGAGGCGGCTCGCGGGGCCGATGCGCAACGTGCCGCTCTCGATCACCGCCGCGGGGCGTGCGATCCAGTTCTGCTGCGGGAACCCCATGCCCGAGGTGTCGTAGCGGTTGCCGCCTCGCAGGATCGAGCCGATCAGCGTGACCGTCGAGTTGCTCACCAGCACGGCCTCGGAAGTTTGCTCGTAGGGCATGTTAATGATGAACGCCGCAGTGGGGTGGTAGACCGTCGTCGTCGTCAGCAGCGCCGTCGAATCGATGAACTGCATCGGGTAACCACCGAGCACCATCGTGCAGCCGCGCAGCACGACGTTGGCGCAGCGCTCGAAGCGCACGTAGGTACCCGGGATCCCGATACCCGAGTACGCTACGTCCTCTAGCAGGATGTCGCCTGCACAATCGACAGCGACAACGCCGCCCTGAGTTCCAAAACCGCCTTGGCCCAGGTCGATGTTGCTCAGCAGGACCTGCTGGCCGGCCGCAATACCGTGGATGACGAAGACACCGTGGAAGCGTGCCCACGACGGTGCCGACGGGCTTGGCGAACCTGAAGGGTCGAATCCGACGATGCGCAGCGGCTTCGTGATGAGGGTCGCCGTGTAGTACGAACTCACTGGACAGATCGTACCGTAGTTGGCGTAGACCCAGATCTCGTCGCCGGGTGCCGCTGCAGCAACGGCAGGCGGCAAGTCGGTGAAGTCGACGCCGGGCCCGCCCAAACAGTTGACCTTCCAGATGTGCTGCGCCGCGATGGGAGCGCACAAAGTGTTGACGAGAAAGAGGACCGAGACGGAGAAGCAGTGGGTTCGCATGGTTGTCCTCATGGCAAGATCACGCCCGTCTCACCGGGCTGGATGAAGCGCCACAGGCCGTACGAGCCTGCGACGTAGAGTTCGTTGAAGCCATCGCTGTTGAGGTCGGTGATGCGGATCGCGTTGTAGTTGCCAACCGAGCCCGGCACGTGGGTATGCCACAGCTCTGTCGTGAGCGCCTCATTGAAGACGATCACATCGCCTGCGAGTGTGGTGACGACGACCTCGTCACCGGCCGCTTGCGCAAGCACGTTGCCAACGCGCAGGCCTATCACACCGTAGCCGCCACGGATGGCGTTCGGCGGCGTGGTTACTCCCGGCGACAGAGGTCTCTTGAAGACGGTCCCAAAACCACCTGCCGCACTTGGACTCCAAATGCACGTGTGCACGACCCCGGTCGCAACCTCGTTGTTCTGAAGTGAGCCACCGGCAGAGGTGTACGAACCCGGTTGCGACGTCGGGCCGTAGACCGTGCCAAACCAGATCTGCACGTCACCACTGGGCAAGACCCTCGCGTCGAGGGCACTCATGCCGAAGCCGTAGTCGTCGGGCAAGCGGGCGTCGGTGCCGATCTGGTGCAGGGTAGCGGCGTCTGTGCACATCGTGCCAGGTCGCACGACGTGTACACGACCGCCTGGACAACCAACCACGAGCGCCACCTGCCCACCAGGCAGGGTGACGGCGCGCATCGCCTGTTGCGTCATGATCGGAACGAAGTTCACGTAGCTGTGCAGGTCGTGGAAGGGGAGTTTGTCGGCTGTGCCCGTGGTGCTGGCGGAGTCTCCTGTCGAAGCCCAGTGACCCGTCACCGACCACAGGTTCTTGTCGAAGCACAGGCCCTCGAGCAGGTTGGCCCAACTGTCTTTGCCGCCGGGATCGCGGGCTGACCAGTACCACGCGGCCTTCGTGTACGGATCGATGTCGACGAGCGCACCGCCCCAGCGGTGGGCGACGAAGCCCTCGAAGACGCGGTTAAAAATCGCATCACGCTCCCAATCGTCATGTCGGTACGGCGTGCCCATTGGCGCCAACTCGAGGTAAACCGAGGCCACATGTATCGGGCACCATGGTTTGGTGACGGTCACGTCAGCGTTCGCAGTGCCGGAGGAAGCTGGAAAGACCTCAACAATCTCTGGCGGGAGAGTCGTACCCAACCCGATCGGATTTCCCGTCGCATCCCGATTGCCCAGGTCATCCCAACTGCGCACGCCATGAGCCGACTCATTGCGCTCCCACAGCTTGACCAACCCAGCGTGATCGACCCGCCAGTACGCACCGCGTTGGTCCAGCACGTGCAGCAGGTGGTCGCCGCTGCGCTCCGTGATCGCCCACGCCGCCGC
>JBDSBS010000504.1:0-3223 GCA_039921435.1 Planctomycetota bacterium
CTCCCGCTCCGAACCCAGTAGGAGGCGGCCCGGAGCCGGGCGGTGCAGTTCCGGCGCCAAGGAGAGACGGGTTCGAGCTGTCGTCGTTGGTCGGTTTGGACGGGCTGTCGAACCAGGTGCAGTTCGGCGGGTCACGCCAGAACGGGTCGTCGCGATTGTACTGGCTGCACGACAGGAAGCCGGCGTCCTTGACGAAGGCGCCGGGGACGAACTTCGACCCGCCGTCTGCGCAAGGGCCGGGGTCGACGGTGAAGTTGTCCGTCGCCTCGCCTCGCGAAGAGGTGTTGTTCTCCCAGCAGTTGCCGATGCCCTGGTCGTCCCACCAGTGGTCCAGGCCGTTGTGGGCGACGGTGCCGTCGGCCTTGATGCCCATGATGTTGTCCTTGACCTGGTTGCCGTGCGAGGTGTCGGCCTGCTTTTCGGGGTCGTACTCGTCACGCAGAGCGGCTGGCACCCAGAACTGCATCGTGCCGTAGCGCCAGTTGTCGTAGATACGGTTGTTGTCGGTCAGGTTGAAGTTGCCGCCGGCGATCAGGGTGCCCGTGCCGACGGCGGTCGGGATCACCGGACAGACCGTCCCCTCCATGTAGCCGCGCTCCTTCATCGGCTTGGCGCAGATACCGGTGTCGACGTACTTCTTGTAGTAGTTGGAGTTGTTGCTGAAGATGTCGTTGTTCGACCACCGAGCGTGATCCTGCGGGAGGCCGGGGTGATCGGGGAACAGCGAGTCGGTCACGATGCCGGTGGCGTTGTTGTAGAACTGGTTGTCGTGCGCATACACGGAGTTGCCCGCCGTACCCGAGTAGCCGAGCGCGTTGTCGTGGCTCTTGTTGTTGCGGATCTCGATGGCGTAGCGCGTGACGTCTATCGTCTTGCTGTCGGAGTTGAGGTCTGAGGCCGAGCAGGGATAGATGCCCGAGTCGCCGTTGTAGTAGAGGTCGGAGTTCTCTATCAGGCCGTGGTCACTGGCGAACGCCAGAATGCCGTACTCGTCGTTCGCTCGCGCGATGATGGTGTCAACCGCGAAACCGTCAGTCTCGAGCACGTAGATCGAGTTGAACTCGGATTGCTGGATCGTGAAGTTGCGAAGGTAGACGCCGCTGACGCGGTCGGCGCGGATGCCGTTGAGCTTGCTGAACTTGTTGTCGATCGTGACAGCCGCGGGACTGCTGCCCGTGCCGACGACCTGCGTGCCACAGAACGCGCTGTCGCACTTGATCGAGCCATCGTCAGGTGTCTTGTCACCCAGGATTGCGATGAGGTTGAGGTTGTGGGGGCACTTCACCTGGTCGGAGTACGACAGCGCGATCGGGCCGTCGCCGTACTCAGCAGGTGGGGCGCCGGTGAGGCTGCCGATGTACCCCGACAGGCCCAGCGGATCGGTGGACTCGGGCGTGATCGCCCCGCAGTATCCGGTCGGCTCCATGTCGGCGTACTTGGACTCAAGGTACGTTCCCGGCAGCACGTACACCGACGTCGCAGGCTTGGTGATCGAGTTGATCGCGTCCTGGATCGAGCCGTACTTGCACTTCGCCAGCAGCTGCTGGTTGCGCGTCCTGAGAGTGCCCGTCGGCATCGCGGCGACCAGGCTCTTGCTGGAGGGCGTGCAGGCCACCCGGAAGTTGGGGTTGGACAGCCCGAGATAGGTCGGGACCGTGCCGGTGCCGTCAGGGAAGTCTGCGCCCCGTTCCTCGTGCGCGCTTGCCGGCGCGGCGACCAGCAGGCTACCGACGACCGTGGCGAGGATGAGTGCGAGCAGGGCGAGGTAGGGACGAGCAGTGCGCATGGAGCCTCCGTGACGTTGCACCATCAACGACCGCGCGCTACCCGGGGTTACGCGCCAGTAACCTGGACTTCAGCGCTTCAGCGCGCGTACGCTCGCAGCGCCGGCTCGGCCGGGAACCTCTCCGCGGTCAGCGAGCTCTGCACCACAACTGCCATCGCGGCGGCGAGGTCGAGCGAGAAGGTCGCGAGGTTGACCGATGGCATGGTCAGCCTGCCGCAGGTGGCACGGCTGACGCGCGACAACCTGGCCGGCCCGAGATGGGTCAGGGCGTCGATGCCAACCAGCCACGCGGCGTTGTCGTACGCCATGGCAAAGTGGTCGGCCGTCTCCAGAGGACAGATGGCCTGCACGGTGGTGTTGGTGACGTTCGGCCCGGGCGTCAGGAACCCGGAGGTCGACGGGCCGACGATCTCGTCGTAGACCGTGACGATCTCCGTGTAGCTGACTCCGGGCCAGGTCTCCGGCCCCGTGTTGATCGCAGTGATGAACTTCGATCCCGCGTTCTGCTGCCAAATCGCTGCCGCGCATCCGCCCGGCATGCTGCACGGCAGCGCGGCGTAGGTCGTGCCGTGGTTGGAGGCGACGAGGCCGACATAGTCGTCGACCATCTTGCGGGTGTCGGGCCAATACTTCATCGCCCAGCGACCAATCATGCCGCCCTGGCTGTGGCCGACGATACTGATCTTCTTGCCAGCCCGTTTGTGCATGACGCGGATCGCGTTGACGACGTACTCGGCGGAGATCTGGATGTCCACCGTGGCTGCGCGCGGCATGTGCAGCTCGCAGGGGGACGCCTGACGGCATCCATCGCCGGCACCCAGTTCCACGACCAGTTGGCCTTGGAGGTCGCGGTGGTGCCGTGGAGAAACAGCACGGGCGCCTGGGTGCCCGCCTTGAGGTTGCTTGTGCACTTCAACGCCGCGTCCATGGTCGTCTTCAACACGGTGAGGCGCGGGCCGGTCGATTTGGCGGCGGATGCGGTTGGTGCGACCACCAGCATCGCGGCCGCGACTGCTCCAATCACTGCGGCGACAACGATAGAACGTATCGGGGTGGCCACACGTCACTAACGACTGTGACAGGCCGAATGTCACGTTTGCCGTCAGTGTGCGTTTTGAAGCCTTTGGCATGCAAAACGCACCACGAACCTGCGCAACGCTTCAAAAGGTGGGAAGGGAGACGCCGAGGTAGTCGAGTGCCGAGTCGGTCAGCTGGTGTGCGGCGATGCGGCTGCGCGCCTCGTGCGCGTAGGCCTGGCGGATCAGGTCCTTCTCGTCGACGCCGCCGTCACCGTAGTAACCCTCGTTGACCCAACGCTCGTACGTCGTCGGGGTGACCTCGGGGTGGAACTGCCACGCGATCGCGCGTGCACCGTGTGCGTCGTCGATGAAGCACTGCGGGCCGCGCCACGACGAGCCCAGCACCCGAGACGTGGGC
>JBDSBS010000505.1:0-3302 GCA_039921435.1 Planctomycetota bacterium
GTCAAGGCCGCAATGCAGGGTGCGGGCAAGCTCGTCGCCAGGGAACTGAAGGACGACCCGGACCTCAAGAAGTTCGGCCTCGCGGACGGCCTCGGCAAGTTCGTCACGGGCTTGCTCGAGAACGAGCGCAACCTGGAGATGATCGGCGACCTCGCGCGCCGCGCTGCCGAGTCGGCGCTGAAGGAAGCGAAGTTCGAGATCCGCCACGACTCCGACCTGAAGCAGCTCGGCATCTCGGTGGACGTCGAAGGCCTGCTCGACGGCTTGTTCTCAGGCAATGGCGACTTCGAAGCTAGCCTGCAGCGCATCATCGACAAGGCGATGAAGGCGAGCATGAACGAAATACGCGAGCAGAGTGGTGACGAAGGCGACGCGAAGCTCGCGCCGCGCAAGCAGGTCGAGCAGCCAGCCAAGAAGGGTCGCGACAGCAAGGCGCTGATCCGCTGATCCGTCGCCCAGGGGTTGCCCGTCCGGCCCCCTGCAACGTGCATTCCTCGCCGGGGTCGAAGCGGTGCCCTCCGCCGGCGCCGGCGGCATGGCATGATCGCGGGAATGGGCACTCGTGCACTGTTTGGCTCGATCGCCATGCTGGCGATGTGCGCGACCCGGCCGGCTGCGCAAGAATCCGCGTTCCGCCTGGTTGCTGCCCCGGCACCGAAGCCGGCACCGCTGGCGAGCAACGACTGGTTCTCGTCGTTCGCCGAAGCCGCCGCGGCGGCGCGCCAGCGGCAGGTGCACCTGCTGCTGTTCTTCACCGCGAAGTGGTGCGGGCCGTGCAAGTGCATGGAACGCGACGTGTTCGTCGACTCGGCAGTGCAGAAGGAACTCGCTGGGCTCGCCCTGGCGCACCTCGACATCGACGATGCGGCCAACCTCGAGGTCGGTCGCCGCTACCACGGCGATGACGGCGTGCCGGCGTTCGTGCTGCTAGATGGCGACGGCGCCGAGTTGCACCGATGGGTTGGTGCCACCGACGCAGCGACGTTCCTCGGGCATCTGCGCAGCGGCACCGCGGAAGCCGTGCGGGCGGCAACGGGGGCCCTCGACCACCACGAGGCACTCACCGAGTTCTACCTGCAGCGGCGGAACCTGGCCCAGGTGGAGCAACAGCTCGCGGCGATCGCGGCGCTCGATCCGGCGCGCAAGTCACCGGCGCTCGAAGGTGCACTGTGGTCGTGCTGCACCGCGGCCAGGCAGCGGGGCGACTGGACTGGCTTGCGCGACGCGGCTCGCTCGTACCTCGCGTTGCCGGCGACCCCGCGCGCGCAACAGGTGGAGCCGCTGCTCGGCATCGCCGAGTTCGAGCTCACGGGCGTGATCCCCGTGGACCTGCAGCAATACATCGATGCGCGCATCGCCGTGCTGGTGAAGCCTCAGCCTGGTTCGACGGCGGCCGAGCGTCTCGCGAAGTTGGTCGGTGCTGCCGGGCCGCCGTCCGAGCAGATCCGTGAACTGTGGCTCGACCGCAACCGTGCCGCGATGGACGAACTGGTCGCGGTGGGCGCCGCCGCGGGCCCGAGCCTGCGCGCGGCGCTGCTCGACAAGCCGACCGGGTCGTGGGATGCCGCGATCGTGCTCGGCCGGGTGCGCCTGCCGGAGACGCCGCCATGGATCGTCGACCAGCTCGACGCACCAACCACCCACGCGTGGGCGAAGCCAAACCTCGTGTTCTGCCTCGGCATGTACAAGGAGCAGCGCTGGCTGCCCGTGCTGCTGCGCCACCTCGGCGACGAGCATGCCCCGCGGGTGCGCGCCAACGCGGTCGACGGTCTGCGGGATCTGCTGTTTCAGACTGACGGCACGACGCGTCAGGACATCGCCGATGCGTTGGCGCATGCGCTCGAATCGAACGACCGCAGGCTGTGTGGCTGGGTTCTGCAGGCGATGTTCTACGTGCAGGCGCCGCTGCCACTCGACCTCGTGCTCGATACGCTCGGCGACGAACGGAACGGGTTCGGCGACATCCGCCTCTGTGACGACGCGCTGTGGATCCTGCTACAGCAGCTCGGTCTGCAACTCCTGGGCGCCGACGGCACCGCGGTCGGTCGCTGCACGCCAGAGGTCGAGGCGTTCCTTCGCCAGAGGTACGCGGAACGGGTCGATCAGCTGAGCTGGGATCCAAGCGCACGGCACTACGTGGTTCGCACCAGGTAGGAGCACCTTGCCAGATTGCGTCAGCGGCCGGCTTCGACCAGATGCGGCGCTACGACGTCGGGGTGACGAAGACCGGGCACCGCAGCCGAGTCTCAAGCTCTCACAGCGACTTCAGGTACTCGACGAGCACCCGGACTCCTTCCGCATCGAGTCCGAGCTGCAGCAGCCTGTCGTAGTGGCCCACGACGTCTTCGAGTGTCGCTGCACTGCCATCGTGGAAGTACGGGGCATGCTGCCAAAGGGCGCGCAACGGCGTCGTGCGATAGAGCCCCGTGGCGCTGCGCTGTGCGTGGCGCGGGTCGGTGCCGACCACGGCCGGTGGGTAGAGCTGGCCGTCGGAGAACGTCGGGCCGGAGTGGCACTCGATGCAGCGGGCGCGGCCGACGAACAGGGCACGCCCCGCCTGCGCCGCGATTGCATCGACCGAACCGGCCGGTGCCGTCGGCGTGCCCAGGCTGTGCTGATAGGCCGCTAGCGCCGCGAGCTTGGACGTCACCAGGTCGGGCGTGCGGACCACGTGCACGCCGATGCGAGAGTCGTGGAACACGCCGCGGCCACCCATCTGGGTGATCGCGACGTACGCGTTCCAGTACGAGATGTCGCCATCGCCCGTGAACGTCGTCAGCTCGACGTCGCGCAACCCGTACGCTGGCGGAATCACGGCTGGGTCACTCTCGCCGTCCTGGTTGAATCGCGCGTCGTACTTGCCCGGGCCCCACGAGAGCAGCGCGGCCTGGACCGACGGGTCCTGAAGGGATGGGGACAACGCCAGGATGCGCCCGGGGTCGAGGTCGGTGTTGGCCCAGCCGTCGAGGCGCCGGCCGATGCCAGGGGCAACGCTGTCGTCCACCGTCGAATGGCACAGAGCACAGGTGACGCCGAGGCTCGTCAGTTGTCCGGCCTCGACGCGGCCGATGATGCCGACCACTGCGTTCAGCTCGATGAGGGCCAGCGTGGTTCCTGGGTCGTTGAGATCGGCGTTCGCGAGGACCCCCGGTGGCACCGCATCGGCGTCGACCTTGAGGCCGACCGCGAGGGCGACCGTCGGCGGCAGGGTCGCCACGACTTCGTGCAAGCGGAGCGCATCGGTCCACTGACGCTCATCACCGAAGGTATCGAAGCGGAAGATCAGTTGGCCGGCGGTGACC
>JBDSBS010000506.1:0-6241 GCA_039921435.1 Planctomycetota bacterium
CTCGACGTTCGGCGGCAGCCCGCACAGCATCGACCTCGTCGACACGCTGCCGCTGACGTTGACCTCGATCGGTCGCCCGGTCCAGGGTGCGACCGCGGTGCCGTTCCAACTCGTGACGTCGAACATCGGTTCGAACGCCGCCATGCACCTCGGCTGGATCGGCCTGATCAGGCCGGGCCTGCCGCTGAGCGGCCTTGGCCTGCCCAACGACTGCTTCCTGCACTGCTCGCTCGACGTGCTGATCGGTCCCGTTCTCTTTCCCGGCGCCACCCAGAACTGGACTGCGCTGACGCTGCCGGCCCTGCCGCCGTCGTTCAGCGGCTTCCAGTTCGACTGCCAGTCGGCGACGTTCACCACCGCCGGCATCGGCTTCACGACGCGCGTCAGCAACGGCCTCAAGTGCGTCGTCGGCACGCTGTAGTCAGGTTGTGAGCGGCGAACGCGAGTCCCGCCGCGTGCAGCCGCGGATCGGAACCGCAGCGGCGCGCCTCGGGCGCGCACAAAGGTTCTGATCGGGTTCGCCCTCGCCGCTCCGCGCCGAGGGGCGACCCCGATAGAAACCGCCGACGCCGGGGTTCGGCGACGATTGTTGTAAGGTCGCAACCGTTCGTGGGTCTCTCGCGCAGAACCCAACCCACAAGGACCTTCATGCGCACGCACCTTCTTCTGCTCACTCTCCCGCTGCTGGCTCTGACCGCGGCCACGACCGCCCAGGACGCCGGCTCCACCTTCGGCCACGCCCGCGCCCGCGAACTCGCCGAACTCGGCCGCCTGCCGACTGCGCGCGACATCGTCGTGCGCGACATTGTCAACTACCACCGCCACCGTTTGCCGCTGCCGCGCGCCGACCAGGACGTGGCACTCGACCTGCGCTTCGACCGCAGCTTCGCTCGCGCCGGCGACACCGCCGCGCTGCAGATCGGCTACACCACCAAACCGCAGGGCGACCGGGCCCTGTCGCCGCCGTGTTCGGTGGCGCTCGTCGTCGACTGCAGCGGTTCGATGCGCGACCGCGGCAAGATGGACCAGGTCAAGGTCGGGCTGCGCGAGTTCGCGAGCCGGCTGCGCCCCGACGACAAGGTCGCGCTCGTGGCGTTCTCGGACGATGCGCGCGTGGTGAAGGGCCTGCGACCGTGTCGCGATGGGCGCTGGCTGCGCGATGCGATCGACGAACTTTCGCCAGGCGGCAGCACCAACCTGCACGCTGGGCTCATGCTCGGGCTGCGCGAACTCGAGGCTTCCGAAGGGGGCGATTTCGAACGCCGCGACTCCGAAGGGCGCGACTCCGAACGCGGCGACGATGACGGCCGTGAGCGCGGAGCCCGAGCCTTGACCAACCGCCCGCGCCGCGTCGTGCTGCTCACCGACGGCATCGCCAACCGCGGCGTCACCGACGCCAATCGCATCCTGGCCGACGCCGAGCCGTTCACACGCACGGCAATCGACATCTCGACGATCGGCGTCGGCGAGAACCTCGACATCGCGCTGCTCGACCGGCTGGCGCGCGGCGCACGTGGGCTCTTCCACTTCGTCGCCGACGCCGCCGACGTGCAGAAGATCTTCGTGCAAGAACTCGACGCGCTGCTCATGCCCGCGGCCCGGCACGCACGCCTCGAAGTAACGTTGCCGCGCGGCCTCTCCATCGAGCGCGTGCTGCACGAGGACGCCCGCGTGCGTCGCGATGGCCTGTCGCTCGATCTGCCCGACCTCAACGCGGGTGCTACCGGTGTCGTGATCGTGCTCTGCCGCGTCGATCGCGATGCCGACCGTGCCCTCGGTGTCGACGCACGACTCGAGTTCGACGGTGCAAGCTCTGGCCGCAGGACCAGTGAAGCCGCAAGCACCACGCTGTCGATGCGCGAGCAAGGCCGCGGCGAGGTCGACCTCGAAGTGCAAAAGAACCACGCCATCGCGGTGCTGGCGCAAGGTCTCGCCGACATGGCTGACGCGTGCACGGCACGGCGTTGGGCCGACGCCGATCGCGCACTGCGACTCGCGCAGGACCAGGCGCAGCGGTTGTTCTCCGGCGACGACCCCGATCTGCAGCGCGTGCGCGAGATCGTGGCGGGCCACGCGCGCACGCTGCAGCGCTACGTTGATCGCTTCCGCGACTACTGAGTTCCGCACATGCAGATCCGCTGCACGACCTGCACCAAGACGATTGCGATCGCCCCCACTGGCGCGCTGCCGCCCGCGTGCCCGCACTGCTTGGGCGCCCCGGTGCCGGCGCGCGTCGGCCCGTTCGTGCCGCAGCGGCTCATTGCGACGGGTGGCATGGGCGAGGTTTACCTAGCCGAACACAGCGAACTTGGCACCGAGGTGGCGCTCAAGCTGCTGCCGGCCATGCCGCTCGATGCAGCGGCCTCGGTGCGCGAACGTTTCGCCCGCGAAGCGCGGCTGACGGCGCGCGTGCCGCACCCAGGCGTCGTGCGCGTGCTCGACTGCGACGTCGCAGGCGACCGACCCTACCTCGTGCTCGAGTTGGTCGACGGACAGACGCTGCGCCAACGCCTCGACAAGGGCCCTCTACCCATCGTCGAAGCAGCGCGCATCGTCGCCGCGACGGCCGATGTACTCGCCGCGGCGCACGCGCACGGCGTGCTGCACCGCGACGTGAAGCCCGACAACGTCATGCTGACCGGCGACGGCAGCGTGCGCGTGCTCGACTTCGGCATCGCGCGCGCACTCAGCGACGACGCGCCGCTGACGCGCACGGGCGAGATCCTCGGCACACCTGAGTACATGGCGCCCGAGCAGCTGCTCGACGGCCCCGAAGCAACCGACGAACGCACCGATGTGCACGCGCTCGGCGTGTTGCTCTTCGAGTTGCTGACGGCCCGCTCACCATTCCACGGCGCCAACCTTTTCCAAGCGCTCAAGCTCGTCGAGTCGCTGGTGCCACCGAAGCCCTCGTCGCTGCGCAAAGGGGTGCCGCCGGGCCTCGACGCGGTCGTGGCGCGTGCCCTGCAGAAGCAGCGCGAGCATCGCCCGCCGTCGGCCTTGGCCTTCGCCGCGGCCGTGCGCGAGGCAGTGCCGGGAGCGGCCGCAGCTGCCCCCACCGGTACTGCGCGAGCGAACTGGCGCGTCTGGTTGCCGATCGCCGCAATGCTGCCGTTCGGCCTGATCTGCTCGCTCGTGGCACTGCGCCTGTTCGACTCGGGTCCCGCGACCAACCGTACGGCTGGCGCCGACGACCGCGTGCAAATTGCCGTCGACGCCGCGACGACTCGGGCCGAGCTCGCGCACATGCTCGCGATCGGCCATTGGTCGGCGGCGCTGCTGCTCGCCGAACAGGCCGTCGCCACCGGCGACGAAGCCGCTCTGCCCTTGGCCCAAGAGGCGTTCCTGCTCTCACACTACGTCTGGCCGCTCGCATGCGGGGCGCCCCAGTGGCTCTGCGCCTGCGACGAACGGCAGCGCCACCGGTTGTTTGGCGACGACTCCGAACCCGCCGCAACCGCGATCGGCTTGCGCGCGGTGCAGACCGCCTTGTTTGCCGACGCGCCCAGCGAGGCGTTCCCTCTGCTCGAGGATGGCACGACACCAGTTGAGCTGCGCCTGCGCTTGGTTGCTGCCCACGCGGCCGGGGCCGACGACACGCGCGTGCGGGCCCTGCATGCAGATCCCGCGCTGCTCGACGACGCCACGGCGCGGCTCCTCCGTATTCCGTGCTTGCCGCCGACCGAGCGCTCCGCGGCGTTCGCCGAAGTGGCCGCGCGCTTGCCGCTCGACGCCCCTGAACACTGGCTCGCGCAGCGTGCCGCGATCGCCTTCGACGCCAACGCCGATGCGGCCGCTGCAGGGCATGCGGCCGAGATGGCGTGGCTCTGCGGCGCTGGAGAACTCGCGGTGCTGTTCGATGCAAGCCTGCTGGCCATCGCGCCTGCTGGTCACACCTTCCCTCGATTGACCGCCGATCGCGCGCTCCGCCTCGCGCGGCGCCTCGCCGTCGCCGATCCAGTCGACACGCCCGCCAGCCTCGTGCTGCAGGTCGCACTCGCTGCGACAACCTCGGCGCGCCCCTTCGATGCTGGGCCGCTCACGACCCTACCGCGCGCGCTGAAACCCGCGGTCGCCCACTGGTTTGTCGCCGCCGCCACGCCGAATCCGCTGAACCTCACCACGCTCCTGCGCGCCGCCGCCAGGGTCGGCGCAGCACCGGACTATGCCACGTCTCCGTGGCGCGACCTCACGGAAGCAGCGCGGCGCGAGATCGCCAGCGAGGCAGAACATGCCCCCCGATGAACCTGCCCTCGTGCAGCGCGCACAGGCCGGCGATGCAGAAGCCTTCGCCGCACTCGCCGAAGCCCACGCCCCGCGGCTGCTGCGCTTCTTGCAGACGATGACGGGCGACGACCACGCGGCCCTCGACCTGCGCCAGGAGGCGTTGCAACGCGCGTTCGTGAAGATCACACAGCTCACCGATCTGACGAAGTTCGGCGGCTGGCTGTTGTCGATCGCGTGCAACCGCTGCCGCAGCCACCTGCGCGCCGAGGTCCAGCGCGCACAGTCAAGCGACGCCGCACTCGCAGACCTCGCCGAAGGCCGCCGCTCGGCGCTCAGCTCCATCGTGCGCCGCGAAGACGCCGTGCGCCTCGCTCTCGCGATCGATCGACTGCCGATCCTGCTGCGCGAAGCGTTCGTGCTGTTTGCCGTCGAAGGCCTGCCCTACGCGGAGATCGCGACGGCGACGGAGGCCACCGAGGGTACGCTGCAGGTGCGCGTGCACCGCGCCAAGGCGCTGTTGCGGCAGCAGCTCGGCTCGGCGGTCGACACGTGGTGGGCGCAGCGGTGAGCCCGACCCTTGCGCACTTCGACAAACGTGGTGTAGCGTCCGGAACGTGAGCGAGCGACGCCCCACCGACACAGTACCCGCGCAGACCTACCTCGCCGACGAGGTGCGTTCGCCGGTTCGCCGCGAGTACGTCGGCGGCGACGCCTACTCGATGGCTGGCGCGTGCAACGCGCACAACCAGATCGCCACGAACATCCTGATCGCCTTGGGCAGTCGGTTGCGCGGTGGCCCGTGCCGCGCCTTCAACTCCGACACCAAGGTGCGCGTGCGGCTGCCATTCGAGGTGCGATTCTACTATCCAGATGTCACCGTGACGTGCCGGCCAAATCCGCCCGAGGATTCGTACCAGGACGAGCCCATGGTGTTGATCGAGGTCATCTCGCCCACAACGCGCCGCATCGATCAGGGTGAAAAGCAACTCGCCTACACGGCCATCGCATCGCTCGGCGCGTACGTGATGGTCGAACAGGATGCGGCACGCATCGTGGTGTTGCGGCGGGGCCTCGAGGGCTTCGCGACCGAGGTGCACGCCGGACCCACCGCCGTCGTGTCGTTGCCCGAGATCGGCTGCGAGCTGCCGCTGGCGGAGGTCTACGACGGGCTCGAACTCTTCATCGATAGTTAGCCGGGCGCAACAGTGAGTCCTCGACGGTTGCTCGAGCGGATGCTGAAGTGCCTCGTCCGGACGCTGCATCGTGCACTCCTGATAAGGGCGGTGGAGGTCACAATGTCCATCCGGGCCGAGGCGTGCTGGGATTCCGCATGGCACGACGCGGGAGGCTGGGAGTCGATGAATGGCGTTGGTCTACTCCGCAAGTTCCTGGCCGATTCCGACTGTGGACTCGTGCAGTACCTAGCCGCCGAGGGAGCGGACATCGCGGCCCTACGCGCACGCTTGGAGGCGGTTGATGTGCCCGTTGATTCCAGCGCCCCGTTTTCGGCGTTGATGCGGAAGAGCTACGAGGTTGTTCCGGTGGACGTTGTGGCCGGCCGGCATGACCGACGGCAAGTCTTGCACACGATTCACTTGCTCTGGGGTTACACAACCGACCCCACGGGAGCAGGGGACGCGCTCAAGGGAGCTTGCCCGCCCATCGCAGCCTTGCGTCGAGACTCGTCTCTGTGGACTCGCTGGTATGGTGCCGGCTGACGCAGCGGCCGACGAACCGCGCGATTACGCAGCGGCGAGATCAACCAAGACCGTGTGCGGCCCGCCGCTGAGCGTGAGAGGCGGTGAGCTGACCGCACGCTGGGGCGCGGGGTCGACGAAGCAAGCGCCACGCGGTGAAACGTAGGCGCGGTCCACGACACGCCCCGTCAAGTTCCCTCGCTCCGGCAGCCGACAATCTTTCCATGCGAAGGGTGAGACGCACCGGGAACGCAACGCGCATGGCGACCGCGCTCGCCGCTTTCACGCTCGCTGCGTCCGCCCTGCCCGCCCAGCGC
>JBDSBS010000507.1:0-4923 GCA_039921435.1 Planctomycetota bacterium
ACACCAGTCGCCGAACAACCTGTTCGCTTCGGCCGATGCATGGACGAGCCCCGTCTGCGCGGAGGTCGGGCCCGACGGCGCCGTGTGGATCTGCGACTGGTACAACCTCATCGTGCAGCACAACCCGACGCCGACGCGCAGCTCGGCCGGTGTCGACGCGAAGACGGGCCGCGGCAACGCCTACGAGACCCCGTTGCGCGACACGCAGCACGGTCGCATCTACCGCATCGTCCCGAAGAGCACGCCAAACGACACACCGCCAAATCTCGCGAGCGCGGACCCGCACGACTGGCTTGCCGGACTCTCGCACGGCAATCTGTTGTGGCGTCTGCACGCGCAGCGCCGGCTCGTCGAACGCGCCGACCCGAGCCTCGTGCCCGACCTGCAGCGGCTCGTGAGCGACGAAGTGGCGGCACCGCACGCGCTGCATGCACTTGCTGCGTTCGGCGCGCTGACCGACGAACTGCTGGAACGCGCCATGCACGCCGATCGGCCGGCCGTGCGCACCGTGATCGCTCTCGCCAATGTCGCGCTGTGCAAGCGCCTGTTCGTAGTCGATGGCCAGATCCAGGCCACGGGCCGCGAGCTCGCTGACCTGCTCGTGCGACTCGCCGAGGGCGCGGTCGATCCCGAGATCGGAACGGCGATCCTGCAAACGGCCGCCGCCCGCGAAGCCACGATCTTCGACGACCCGGTGCTGCGCTCTGCCTGGCAGATCGCTGCGACGCGCCACGCCACCACGGTGCTCGCTGCCGCCAACGCGGCCAGCATCGTGCGTTCGCAGCCGAGTGCGCCCGTGAACCTGCTGCCCAACCCCGACTTCACACTCGCCAACGGATCGGCACCGGCAGACTGGAACGACCTGCGCATCTACAGCGGTGCCGGCGTCGACACCGTCGCCGTCACGCAGGCCGCCGACGGCCGCGACAACACGCCGTGCTTGCGCATCAGCACAACGCGCCCGTCGGACTGCGGCGTCGCCGCAACCGTGCCGGTCGAACCAGGCAAGCGCTACCGCCTCAGTGGTTGGATTCGCACCGCCAACGTCGTGCCGATGCGCGGCAGCGACGGCGCGATGCTGAACGTGCACGGTGGCGAACGCACGGCTGGCGTCAAGGGCACCACCGACTGGACCAGGGTCGCGGTCGAAATCGACTCCGGCGACCAGAAGCAGATCGTCGTGCACTGCCTGTTTGGCGGCTACGGCGGCGCATCGGGCACCGCGTGGTTCGACGACGTCGCGCTCGAGCCGATCGGCGGTGGCAACACGCTGGCGGCTGCGCTCGACACCTTGGCTGCCAAGCAGGCCGCCACGCTGGCCAACGGCAACAAGCCCGCGTCCGCTCTCGCGGTTCGCAAGCACCTGCCCGACGCCGCAGTGCACGAACGTGGTGCTGCGGTCTACAGCCGAACCTGCATCGCCTGCCACGGGTTCGATGGCGTGGGGCTGCCGCCGACGTTCCCGCCGCTCGATGGCTCGGACTGGTTGGCCGGCGCGCCGGAGCGAGCGATCGACATCGTCGTGCACGGCCTGTGGGGCCCGATCACGGTCTCTGGCACCCGCTTCGAGAATGTCATGCCGCCGCTTGGCCCCGTGCTCACCGACGTCGAGATCGCCGACGCACTGACCTATGCGCGCCAGCGCTGGTCCAATGACAGCCCGCCCGTCACCGCGGTGCAGGTCGAAGCACGGCGCGCCGCGACTCGCGAACGCATCGGTCTGCTGACCGCCGAAGAGCTCGGCAAGTAGCCTCCACCTCCCCTTCCCTCCCTCCCTCCCTCCCTCCCTCCCTCCCTCCTCGCCATGAAGAAGTTCCGCGTTGCCATCGTCGGGCTCGGCTTCGGTGCCGAGTTCATTCCCATCTACCAGAACCATCCGAACGCCGAGATGTTCGCGATCTGCCAGCGCTCGCGGCAGCGGCTCGACGCGGTCGGCAACGCGTTTGGCGTGGCGCGCCGCTACACGAACTACCAAGAGCTGCTGCGCGACCGCGACGTCGATTTCGTGCACATCAACACGCCGATCCCCGACCACGCGGCGATGACGCTCGCCGCGCTCGAGGCCGGCAAGCACGTCGCCTGCACGGTGCCGATGGCGACCAGCGTCGACGACTGCCGGCGCATCGTCGAACTCAGCGCGCGCACCAAGAAGAAGTACATGATGATGGAGACTGTCGTGTACAGCCGAGAGTTCTTGTTCTTGCGGGACCTACACCGGCGCGGCGAACTCGGCAAGCTGCAGTTCCTGCAGGCGAGCCACCAGCAGGACATGGACGGGTGGCCCGGCTACTGGCCGGGGTTGCCGCCGATGCACTACGCGACGCACTGCGTGGGCCCGGTGCTCGGCCTGCCGCGCGCCGATGCCGAGTACGTGTCGTGCTTCGGGTCGGGCACGATCCGCAAGGACATGATCGAACACTACGGCTCGCCGTTCGCCGTCGAGACGGCGCACGTCAAGCTGCGCCGCAGCGACCTGTCGGCGCGCATCGTCCGTTCGCTGTTCGACGTGGCGCGTCAGTACCGCGAGAGCATCGACGTCTACGGCAGCAAGAAGGCGTTCGAGTGGCCGCTCGTCGAAGGCGAAGCCGCAGTGCTGCACACGGCCAAACGACCCGAGCCCGAGATCCCCGAACGCATCGCGGTGCCCGACTTCGCGCACCTGCTGCCCGAGCCGATCCGGCGCTTCACGCAGAAGGGTGTCTACGACCACGGTGACAACGAACACCTGTCGTTCACGCAGGGCGGCGGCCACGGCGGTAGCCACCCACACCTCGTGCACGAGTTCTTGCAAGCCCTCGTCGAGGACCGCGAGCCATGGCCCAACGCCAAGCAGAGCGCCAACTGGACCTGCGTCGGCATCCTCGCGCACGAGTCGGCGATGGATGGCGGTGTGCGCAAGGACCTGCCGAGTTGGACCTTCACCGAGTGATGCCATGAGTGAGCGGCTCGGCTTCAGTTTCCTCTACTTCGCGCCGCGCCTTGGCGAACAGCACCGACGCTGGTTTGCGCGGCTCGCGCACCACGGCTACGCGGGCGCCGAGTTGCCCGTGGTCGCCGCGAACGACGCCGAGCTGGGTTGGCAACGCAAGGCGCTCGCGGCCGAAGGGCTCGCCGCGACGGCCGTCGGCTTTGCCACCAGAGAGGCCAACCCACTCGATCCCGACCCGGCGATCCGCCGCGCTGCCGTCGAACACTTGGTGCTCCTCGCCGAGAAGGCCGCGACGCTCGGCGCCGAGGTGTTGGCCGGGCCACTGCACTCGGCCTATGGTCACTTCACCGAGCTGCCGCCGACCGCCGACGAACACGCGCGCTGCGTCGACGTGCTGCGCGCGGCCGGCGAACGCGCTGCCAGGTTTGGTGTGCGCCTCGCGATCGAACCGCTCAATCGCTTCGAGTGCTACTTCCTCAACACGGCGGCGGCCTGCGACGCGCTGGTGCGCGCCATCGACCATCCCGCGGTCTGCGGCACACTCGACACGCACCACGCGCACATCGAGGAGAACGATGTCATAGCCGCGATCACCGCGAGCAGCGGCACGCTCGGCCACGTGCAGTTGTCGGAGAATCACCGCGGCACGCCAGGCACCGGGCAGGTGGACTTCACTGCCGTGCTCGCCGCTTTGCGCGACATCGACTACCGCGGCTGGCTCGTCGTCGAAGCGTTCTCGCGGCAGGATCCTGGCTTCGGCAGCGCACTGCGCATCTGGCGCGATCTCGATGATGGCCCCGAGCAGGTGCTCGCGGCCGGCGCAGCGCTGCTGCGCCCGGCGTGAACCAGCGCACCGGACCGTGCCCGGTCAGCCAGGCGGCTGCGCGCCACCGAGTTCGCGCACGATCCACCGCCGCACCGAGAACTCCTGGTAGCCGCGCTGCTGCTCGGACGTGGCGCGACAGTACGACGTCGAGAAGCTGCCTCGGCTGTGGCCCTACCGCGATGGCGTGCTGATCGCAACGGACAACGAGAACGTGTTGCGCAAGCTCTCGGACCGGCACTGACGCGCCACCGACGCTCGAGCCTGTTTGCGATGACCTCGCAACGTGTTCCGTACACGGCGCCAGGCGCGGCCTCGATCAGAAGTCGCCGTCGACGTTGAGGCGCGCGACAAAGGTGTCGCCAAGGCCAGTTGCCGACAGGATCCTGGCTGCGCCCGCGGCCCCAAACGTCGCATCGCCGTGGAAGAAGCCGGTGACCGCGCACGAGCCATCCGGAAGCGCGACGATGGCAGTGCCAACGTCATGGTTGGTGCCACCGGCTCGCTTGGCCCAGACCAACGCCCCGCTCGAGTCGTAGCGGCGCGAAGCTCAGCCGTGCCCGCCAGACGACTTGCCGCCAGCCGGCTGCTCGGTGACCTTCGCGCGCACGAACTCGCGGTTCATTTCGGCAATGACGCGCACTGAGATCTCCTTCGGACACACGGCTTCGCACTCGTACTGGTTGGTGCAGTTGCCAAAGCCCTCGGCGTCCATCGCCGCAACGAGGTTGCGCGCCCGCTGGTTGCGCTCGACGCGGCCCTGCGGCAGGTGCACGAAGTGCGAGATCTTGGCGCCGACGAACAACATCGCCGACGCGTTCTTGCACGCCGCGACGCACGCACCGCAGCCGATGCACGTCGCGGCGTCGAACGCACGCTCGGCCTCGGCCTTGGCCACCGGGATGGCGTTGGCGTCCTGCGCCGCACCCGTGTTGACCGAGATGAACGCGCCCTGCTGCACGACGCGATCGAACGCGCTGCGGTCGACGACGAGGTCGCGCACGACGGGAAACGCCAGAGCGCGCCACGGCTCGATCCAGATCTCGGCCCCGTCTTTGAAGCTGCGCATGTGCAGCTGGCACGTCGTCGTGCCGCGCTCGGGACCATGGGGAACGCCGTCGATGACGACCCCACACGAGCCGCAGATGCCTTCGCGGCAATCGTGATCGAA
>JBDSBS010000508.1:0-2727 GCA_039921435.1 Planctomycetota bacterium
GCTGTGCGTCATCTTCCAAGGTGACGGCATGCGCGACGCGTTGTCGGGCTGGACTCTGATCCTCGAGCCGGTCGGCGACGGTGTGCGCGCCTACCTCGAGCGCTACGACCGCCGGGTCTACATGTCGGAGACGGTGCCGTGGAAGAACGACGCGAAGAACGACGCGAAGGCGGCCAAGCACGCCACGCGACTCGAACTGCTCTATTGGGCGCGGCGATTGACGGTGCGCCTAGGCGAGGTCGTGCTGTTCGACCAGGCTCCAATCCAACCGATTCCGGGGCGCAGCCGCATCGGGTTTGCGACCTGGGGCGAGGCGATGCGGTTCGAGGTGATCGAGCTGAAGGCGCCGGCGCGCACGCGCTGAAGGGCCGGTGGAGGAAGGGCACAAGTGCCCGAGTTTGCGTGGCTGTGAAGGGTCAGCTCCTTCGGTCCAGACCAACCGTCGAGTCGCCGGGCTCGGTATCGTGCTCGCATGAAGCTGCGAAGAGTCGCTTGCACGGCGATGGCTGCCTGTCTCGGTTCCGCACTGTTGAGCTCGTTGCCCGCCCAGACAGCTGGTGAGTCGATCGCTTCGACCATGCCCGGCTTCCTCACGGGCCGAGCGATCGACGAGAACGGCCGCCCCATGGCCAACTGCGCCGTCGGCCTGTTTGCGATCGGTGCGTTCTTCGACACGGCTGCGCTGCTCGCGAACCCACCGGCCGCGACGGACGCCAATGGCCACTACCGCATCGCCGCGGCTCTCGACCAAGACCTCGACGTAGTGGTCGCGACCAACGCGCATCAGGTCTGCGTGCTGACACACCGATCCAACGAGACAGAGTCCGGCGCGCTCAGTGACGCTCTGCTCCTGCCTGGAGTCAACCTCGCAGGCATACCCGGATTGTTCGAGCCTGCGAAAGCCGTCGCGGCTGTCGTCGGGCGGGCCAAGGGCCCTGCGTTGCGTGATGTTGGTCGCGAGATCGATCGCCGAATGACATCTGCGCCCGACCAGGACCCGGCAAACAACCGACTCGATCGCGCAGGCTCGCGCTACCGACGTTCGAGTTCGCCCAACGCCTTGGCGACGGCCGCATCGCCAGGCCGCAGCGAGTCCGCTCGCTGCAGCGCCGCGCGCGCCTCGTCGATACGACCCTCCCGCGCCAGCGCGCGCCCGAGATTGAACTGCGCATTGAAGTAGCCGGGTTCGAGCTCGAGCGCGCGGCGGTAGTGCGTCTCCGCCTCTACCAAGCGATCGAGAACGAAGTACGCAGTCGCCAGGTTGTTGTGCAGCGTCGGCAAGTTAGGCAGCGTCGCGAGCGCCTGCTCCATCTCGCCGATCGCCGCCTCCGTGCGGCCGCTGCGCGCCAGCATGCCACCGAGCTGCACGTGAGCCATACCCTGACCCGGGTCGCGGGCGAGCGACTGTCGGTAGTGCCGTTCGGCTTCGTCGAGGCGACCCGCTAGTTCGTGGCACATGCCGAGTTCGAGCCACGGCTGCGGAAAGCTCGGGTCGATGCGCCAGGCGCGCTGCGCTGCGTCGAGCGCGACGGGCAGGTTGCCGGCCTCGCGTTCGAGGCGCGCGAGTCGCAGCCAAACGACCCACGCATCGGGGTTCTTCTCGAGGTCGCGACGTACGGCGGCTCGCTCCAGCAAACTGCGCTGCTGCCGATCGGCGACGGTCACGGTGAACGTCAGCGTGCCCATCTCGTCGGAGGACTCCTGGCCAAACTGCACGCGCCGCGGTGGCCTCTGCGGGTTGTTCGGGTTGCCGTCGCTGTTGTCGTAGACGTACTCCATCGAGAGGCGCGAGCCCGCGGGCAGCTCGATCGGATCGCGAAAGCGGTAGTCGTCCTGCCAGTCGAAGTCCCAGGCGTCGATCTGGAACAGCACGCGTTCGCTTTTGTCGGGCAACGTCGCCGTGCCGCGCATGCGGCGGCAGATGAAGTGCGCGTGCGGATAGATCGCGTGCAGCGTGATCGGCACAGGCACGTCGAGGTGGTCGCGCAGCACGTAGTCGGTCTCGCCGGCAGCGATGTCGATGCGATCCCAAAACAGCACGATCGGCACCGGCTCGATCGTCGTGGGCGCATCCGTGAAGTAGAGACCGATCTCGGGCTGCACCGTCTCCTGCTTGCCGAGCGGCGTCAGGTGCACCTGCAGCACGAAGTCGCAGCCGGGCCACAGTCGCCACGCCATACCCGGTGCATTGCGACGCACGCGCTTGCCCGGCGTCCAGCCGACGAAGTGCCCATCGGGCGGGCCCGCACCGCCGAGCGTCATGCCAGGAAAACCGGGCTCGGCATCGAGCGCGTCGAGCCGCCGCGACTCGCGCGTCAGGTCCGTGCCGAGCACCGCGTGGTGCACGGCGCGACTGCCGGGCCGGATCTCGACGGCTTCGACGTAGCGCATGCGGTCGACGTCCACCGGAATGACGAGGTTGCGAAACAGGTTGGGTCCGTCGGCGGGAACTGTGACTGCCTCGCGCGCGCGCACGATGAGGTCGGGTTCACGCAGCTGCCAGCCCTTCGCGAACTGCGGCACCGGCGGTTCGGTTGTGGCATCGCCGCGCGGCGCACCGGCTTCGACCCAGAGCCGCAGCGTCTCGATGGCGGCGAACGACAGCCGCCGATCGTCTTCGAAGTCGCCGTGCGTCGGTAGCCACGGCGGCATGAAGCGCTTACCCGTGACCTCAACGATCTGCTTGCGCTTCTTCCAGACGTCGTCGTAGCTCAGCAGGGAAAACGG
>JBDSBS010000509.1:0-4098 GCA_039921435.1 Planctomycetota bacterium
GCTGCCCAACCGCGTCGCGTTCGAAGGATTATTGGCGCTTGTGGTTGAGAGCGCACGGACCGAGCGTCGCGCGTATGCACTCTGCTTCATCGACCTCGATCGATTCAAGCCGGTCAACGACGCCCACGGTCACGCCGCCGGAGATCAGGTACTGCGCACTGTTGGCAGCCGGCTAGCCAGCGTGGTTCGGCCTAGCGACGCCGTGGCGCGCCTCGGCGGCGACGAGTTCGCGATCGTGCTGGTC
The DNA here is from genome assembly GCA_039921435.1 of Planctomycetota bacterium. Taxonomy (GTDB): domain Bacteria; phylum Planctomycetota; class UBA1135; order UBA1135; family UBA2386; genus DASVAL01. The sequence goes on from JBDSBS010000509.1 coordinate 245, forward strand.
GGCGTGCGCGAGGGTCTTCATGCCAAAGCTGTTGCCGAAAAGGCAATCGCCGCAACCTGCGAACCGATCCAGGTCGGCGCACATCTCACTGTAGAGATCAGCGCCAGCGTCGGCGTGGCGTTCGGTGCCGATCGTGGCGGCTGGAAAGAACTGGTCGATCGCGCGGACGCGAGGCTCTATCAGGCCAAGAAGGCGGGGCGCTGCCGCAGCACCGTCTCCGACTTCCTACCTCTCTGAGATAGGCCTATCGAAGTCGAGAACGGCAAGCCACATTCGGCGCCGTCGACACACCAGGGATTGCGGGTCAGTCTGCAGTAAGTGCCTGGCGAATGGGAGTCGCCCATCTCGCTCTCCGCGTCGGCGCGGCCCGACGAAACACACCCGGGCACGTGCCTTGCCATGTCCCTACGCCGCGGCGTCGCGGGCAACCAGAAGGACGAGGGTGGACAAGATCGGGGAGGGTGCGGCCACGGCCGCGTTGCAGGGCGTACCGGGACAAAATGGATTCGACTATCTGGTGGTCGGCGCCGGATTTGCCGGAAGCGTGCTGGCCGAGCGGCTGGCCAGCGTGCTGGACGCACGCGTGCTCGTGGTCGACAAGCGGCCCCATATCGGCGGCAACGCCTACGACCGCTACGACGATGCCGGGATTCTCGTGCACCCGTACGGGCCGCACATCTTCCACACCAATTCTGCCGATGTCTGGAGCTACCTCTCGCGCTTCACGGCATGGCGGCCGTACCAGCACCGGGTGCTCGCCAGCGTCGACGGACAACTGTTGCCGCTGCCGATCAACCTCGACACGGTCAACTCTCTCTACGGGCTGCACCTGAATTCAGGCGAGATGGAGGCTTGGTTCCGTTCCGTGGCCGAGCCGACTGCGACGGTCCGCACGGCCGAAGATGCAGTCGTGAGCAAGGTCGGGCGCGACCTCTACAACAAGTTCTTCCGCGGCTACACGCGCAAGCAGTGGGGGCTCGATCCGTCGGAACTCGACGCGAGCGTGACCGCCCGCATCCCGACGCGCACGAACCGCGACAACCGCTACTTCACCGACACCTATCAGGCCATCCCGTTGCACGGCTACACCCGGATGTTCGAGTCGATGCTGCGGCATCCCAACATCAAGCTGCTGCTCAACACCGACTATCGCGAGATAGCCGGCGTGATCCCCTGGAAACACATGGTGTACAGCGGCCCGATCGACGCCTTCTTCAACCACGTGCACGGCAAGCTGCCCTATCGCAGCTTGGACTTCGAGCATGTGACAGTGGCCCAGGAGCAGTTCCAGCCGGTGGGCACGGTGAATCATCCCAACGACTACGGCTACACCCGAGTCACCGAGTTCAAGCACATCACCGGGCAGCTGCACGCGCAGACCTCGCTGGTCTATGAACATCCGCGGGCCGAAGGCGAGCCCTACTACCCGGTTCCACGCGCGGCCAATGCGGCGCTCTACCGGCGGTATGCCGACGATGCCGAACGCCTTCCGAACGTCAGCTTCGTCGGCCGTCTCGCCAACTATCAGTACTACAACATGGATCAGGTGGTCGGTCAGGCCCTGGCAGTGTTCTCGCGCCTGCGGCAAGCGCACGCAAATCGCGCTCAGGACAGCGCCATGTTCGCCGCGACTCCGGTAGCGGCGTAGTGCGCGCCGTCGACCCCTGGATGGCGGACCCCGAGGCCGCAGACTACCCTGCCGAGCCGTCAAGCAAGTCAGCCCGCGCGCCAGTGTTCCCGAGTTTCTGGATGGCGGGATTCGAGGGCGCCGACCACTGCAACGTCGACGGCCTGCCGCTCGACATGGTGGGCACCACCGGTCATGCCGCCCGCCTCGACGACGACTACCGGGCGCTGGCTGCGCGCGGCGTGCGCGTCGTCCGGGAGAGCCTTGGATGGCGCCTGTGCGAACCCGCGGGTGGTGGCAAATTCAACTTCGAGCGCGCCGTTCGCATGGCGCAGGCTGCAAGTGATAACCGCATGCAGGTGCTGTGGACGCTGATGCACTATGGCATGCCACCCGACGCCAATCTGATGGAAGATGCCTTCTGCGACCGCTTCGCGGACTTCGCTTGCGCCGCGGCCCGCGCCCTGGCGCCGCACCTCGATGCGTGCCAGGAGCCGGTCTTCACGCCCATCAACGAGATCAGCTTCCTGGCCTGGGCGGCTTGCGAAACGAACTTGATCCACCCGCACGTCGGCAACCGCAACGACCCCCGTCATGTGCCATTGCCCGATGGCTACGTGGTCAAGTGCCGACTGGTACGGGCTTGCCTGCTGGCGATGGCGGCAATCCGGGCTGAACTGCCGTCTGCCCGCTTCCTGCACGTGGACCCGCTGGTGCACGTAGTGGCGCCGCGCGATGCCACCGCGGAGCTGGCCGCGGAAGCGGCCCGCTTCCGCGAGTTCCAGTGGCAGACCTGGGACCTGTTGTGCGGCCGCCTCGAGCCCGAACTGGGTGGCCATCCGGCTGCGCTAGATCTGCTCGGCATCAACCACTACCCGACCGCTCAGTGGGAGTTCGCCACCGGCGCCACCCTGCCGTGGGGACCCGAAGAACCCGCCGATGAGCGCCGAGTGCCGCTCGCCGGCTTGTTGCAGGAAGCCTGGCAGCGCTACCGTCGCCCGATCCTGATCGCCGAGACGGGGCACTGCGACGACCAGCGCGCCAACTGGCTGCGGTGGGTCGCCCAGGAAACCAGAGCTGCGCTTGCCGGCGGTGTGGAGGTGGCCGGAGTGTGCCTGTATCCGATCGTCGACCGCCCGGACTGGAACGACGCGACCGACTGGCACCGTTGCGGCCTGTGGGACGCGACCTCCGGCGCCGAACGGATGCCCGTCGGCCCCCCAGGTCGACACTGCTGCGTACCGCTCGACGAGACCCTCGCTCTCTGCATCGCCGAGGGACCCGAAGCCTACTCGCAGCCCGCGGTCGAGCCGCCGTCGATCTCCCCGCCCGGCACGTCGCCAGTCCGCGACATGTCTGCTGTCGCAGCGCCGCCGGCGGTGATCTCGCCGACGGTGATCTTCGCATCGACCGATGCTTCCTCCAACTTGATGTCCGCACTGCCGTGATGCGCCCCACCCTGCTCGTGTTCTCCCATCTGCGCTGGAATTTTGTCTACCAGCGTCCTCAGCATCTGCTGTCCCGCCTCGGGCAGGAGTTCGATGTCCTGGTGGTCGAGGAACCGGTGCGTGCCGACGGTCCGGCCCGAATGGAGAGCGAGCGTCCGCTGCCTGGGGTCGAGGTCCTGCGTCCATCGACGCCGCTGCCGTCCTGGGGTTTTGCCGACGACCAGCTTGCGCTCATCGTCCCGCTCCTCGCCGCCGCATTGGCCGAGCGTCATGTCGAAGAGCCTGTGGTCTGGTTCTACACGCCGATGGCATTGCCCTTGTTGGAGGGAATCCATGCCCGTGCCGTGGTCTACGACTGCATGGACGAACTCTCGGCGTTCAAGGGCGCCCCTCCGGAACTGCGCCAGCGCGAAGCCGACCTGCTGGCGCGCGCGGACATGGTGTTCACCGGCGGACCCAGCCTGTACGAGGCCAAGCGCGACCGGGCCGCGCGCGTGCTGTGCCTGCCGAGCAGCGTCGATGCGACCCACTTCGCACGCGCGGGTGCCCAAGCGAATGCTCGCGCAGAGCAGGACCGCGTGTCCCAGACCGTGCAGGGCCACATCGCGCAACCACGTCTCGGATTTTTCGGCGTGATCGACGAGCGCATGGACCTGACGCTGATCGACCGCCTGGCAGCACATGATCCGCAGTGGCAGGTGGTGATGGTCGGGCCGGTGGTGAAGATCGACCCCGCTCAACTGCCGCGGCGCCCCAACCTGCATTGGCTCGGCCAGCAG
>JBDSBS010000510.1:0-4954 GCA_039921435.1 Planctomycetota bacterium
GCGTCTTGCGAGGCCTGCCGTTAAGGGTCGAGGCCACCGCATCGAGTTCACGCTCCCCGTATCGGTTCAGGTCGGTGCCTTTGGGGAAGTATTGGCGCAGCAAGCCGTTCGTGTTCTCGTTGGTGCCTCGCTGCCAGGGGCTTCGTGGATCGCAGAAGTAGATATCCAATCCCGTGTCGATCCGGAGTTGGGCGTGCTGAGCCATCTCTGCACCTTGGTCCCAGGTCAGCGATTTACCCATCTGTTCTGGCAACGTCGCAATCTTGGTCGCAATGGCATCGCGTACCGCCTCGGCCCCATGTCCGGCCAAGGCCGGCCCGTTCTTGACGCGAACGCCCGAGCCGTGACCAGCCATCGGCGGCAAGTGCAGCAGCATCGTGAATCGTGTGCTTCTCTCCACCAGCGTTCCGATCGCTGATCTGTTCAATCCGATGATCAGGTCTCCTTCCCAGTGGCCGGGGACGGCACGGTCGGCGACTTCGGCGGGACGCTCGCTGATCATCAACTCGGGCGTGATGAACTGCCTGCCTCGTTGCCGTGTTCTCGCACGCGGTACTCGCAGTGCACGACCTGTGCGCAGGCAAGCGCTCAGTTCGCGCCGCAAGGCGCCGCGACCTTGAACGTTGAGCGCCTGGTAGATGGCTTCATGGGAGACATGCATGGATGCATCTTCCGGGAAGTCGAGCCGCAGTCGACGGCTGATCTGCTCTGGGCTCCAGCTCTTGCCCCATCGTCGGTCTGCCCGTCGACCATGCCGACGTCCCTTCCATGGCACATTGGGTCCACGGATCGACTTGCCCTGGACATCCAGGACAACACCTGAGAGCCGCTCTTGAACATAGGCTCGCAGCGGCTTGTTCTGCGCAAGCTTGGCCGCCTTGGGTCGCTCGGCCGCCCTCTCGGCCTTCCACTGCGCGACCGTGGCCCGAGACTGCAGCGTACCGCCGCGGGTGGCCGCGTTACGGCGCAACTCGCGTGAGATGGTCGATGGCGAGCGCCCGAGCTGTCGGGCGATCTCCCGCACTCCGTGCTGCTGGGCTCGCAAAAGAGCAATCTCCTCGCGTTCGGCGAATGACAGATAGCGCCCCGAAGGTGGGACCAAGGGCATCGGTGGCATCCCACCAGCTTCGCGGAACCAGCGTGGCCCTAACGGTTGAGAAACGCCGCAGGCCAGCGCCGCATCCTCGCTCTGCAACCCCAGCGCGATGCATCCCCAAAATGCCTGCTTGACGGGCCGTTGATTGATCTGCGGACGTCCTGGCGCCCGCCCTGGCCGTTCTTCTGTCCACCCCTTGGGTCGTCCCATCGAACACCTCCTTGATTGAGATGTTGCAACGACTGATTGAATTCACCCAGTTCACGGCCACCGAGTTCACCGACGTGGTGTTGGGCCAGGGCTGCCAGCTGAGCATGGACGGACGCGTAGCTTGGCGCGACAACGTCTTCGTCGAGCGACTGTGGCGCAGCGTGAAGTACGAGCGTGTGTACCTCAAGGCCTACGACATCGTCAGCGCCGCGCGGGCTGACATCGCCGACTACATGGGCTGGTACAACGCGGGCCGAGCGCACTCCAGCCTTGATGAGGCTACGCCGTGACCCTGCCTCGATTTCACGTACATCGGAAGTTGGTAATGTTCTGATGAACGTGAAATCGAGGCAGGGTCACACCAGTTCGGCGCTTGGTTGGGCGTGGCGCCGCGCCAGGCCTCCAGCGGCGGCAAGATCCGTCTTGGGCGAATCACAAAGCGCGGCGACGATTACCTGCGCACGCTGCTGATTCAAGGTGCCAAGGCTGCGGTGATGAGCGCCGACAAGCGCGACGACCCGACCTCGCGCTGGCTGGCGCAACTGACGGCGCGCGTGGGGTGGCAGAAAGCCTGCGTGGCCATGGCCAACAAGAACGCGCGCATCCTTCACCTTGCGAGCGTCGCCCGACGTCTGCCCATCGGTCGCTCGGAGGCCACCGCACAACCGGAGAAGCGCGACAACCTCTGGCGAGAGCACGTCTATGGGATCGAGATCCACTTTCCTGCGTTCAGTTCGTTGGTCCATGGGGCGGAGAATCCGCAGGCCGGAACTCGTAAAGTTTGGCGGCACCCGATTAAGACCAGGAGTAAACGCGACCCGGGGGCGGCCGCTGAGCTCTTTGGGGCCGCCTACAGATCTACGTAGTTCGATTTCGGAGCCGACCGAATCGACACTTGTGGGCGAACGGCTCACGTCGTGGTGGCGAAGAATCCCAAAGAAAGGGGCACCCCGTCCCATGCCTGATGCGCGGACATTCGCGTCAGCGCGTCGAGGATACTATTCTTGGATGCCAGCACCGGAACGAATTTCAGGTTTCCCAGCCTGGGCAGACCGCGGAGCTTCTCGGCGCGAGATGCCTTCCAGACGGCAACGACGATGCCGTCTCCCGCCATCATCAGGGGTACGGCCCGCATTTGCACGGACAAGCGCAGCGGCAGGGCATTGGCGGCCGCCGGCGAGATGGGGAAGCGGGCCAGATCGACGACCGGGTAGCCCATCTTGTGCTCGAGCGTCCTCTGCAGGTCCGAGCGGCTGATCACCTTCGAGCGAACCAGCATTTCACCCAGCGGCAAGTTGTCGGTCTGCTCCGCAAGCGCGCGATCCAGGCGAGCCTGGGTGAGCAGTCCCAAGGCGAGGAGCGAGTGGCCGATCGGCCGCACCAGCATCGTCTTCTGACGGTCGAGCGCCTCCAGCAGTTCGTCCGAGTTCGAGATTTCGCGGATGCCCGCAATCTCCTCCGCGAACGGGCCAAACTGATGGTCGCAATAAGCCTGACACGGAACGAAGACGCGCTGCACGTCTGGCCGGCCTTCCACGGGAGAAAAGAGATAGAAGCCCTCGCGGGCCTGAAGGTAGCCGAGGGTTCGTCCGACGATGGGACCCTGCCCCGCGGCTGTGGACTTGAACCGGTACTCGCGCTCGGTCACGGCCGATGATCGCGTGAAGGACGACGACGCGTCTCTGTGCGCCTCGGGCTGCAAGGGGGTCGTGAGCGTGAGCCGGCGCAGGCGCGAAAAGGGCATCGTCTCACGGCAGGCACCGGTCTGGAGGTGCAGCGTCCCGATGCCAGGGTCCATCGACACCACCAGTGTTTCGAAGGTCAACCCCGTGGCGGTTTCGACGCGCGCCGACTGCGGCGTCCCTTCGCCAAGCATTGCCGTCGGCCTCGATGGAAAGGGCGGCTTCGGCCACGACCACCGTTCGGGTATCAACATGATGGAGGGCATCGGCTACGACGGCCGCTGACGAATGCACGTGACAGATCGTATCTGGTCCGGGTCTCCAGGAGTCGACGACGGACCGATACCGTGCTCAAAGCGTGCCATTGTTCGCGCGAGATCATCTGACGACTCACTAGGGTCTGCGCGCGCTCCTGGCGAACAGCTCGTTAGCGGTTGTTGTCGATGCGCCAGGACTGGCGTGTGCGCGCCGGCGAGATCGGCGGTTTTGGCTCGCTGACGTCGAATGTCGACGGGCCAGTGCCGCCGATCAGGAACGGCATCTGCTTGTCGACGCCGTTGACCGAGATCGTCACGATGCCGCCCACCGCCGACGGCGGCAGGCCGCCGCCGATGATCGGAGTCGGTGCTTGCGGCACGCCACAGAAGAGCGGGAACTTGTACGCATAGGCTTCACCGAGGTCGGCCGAGCAAGACAGTGAACCTGCGGGTTTGGGGCGGTTGGTGCCGAAGTAGCTTGCGCCTGCGATGGTGAAGGCGGCGTTCACGACCTTCTCGCCATTCGTGGCCAGTTCGATGTAGCAGCCCGCGGCGTTGCTGGCTCCACTGACGGTCTGCGTCGGCTTCATCGAAGTGTTGTCGATCTTCGCCACGCGCGTCAGCGACGAGAGGGTAAGCGGCGTCGCACGTGGCGAGCCGAGCTGGTCCTTGATCAGCACGAAATTGTCGGACGAGCTGTTCAGAAGCGGCTTCTCTCGGTCGCCGGTGCCGACGAGCACGGCGACAAAGTTGCGCGTGACGACGACGTCGGGCGCAAAGAAGACCTTGCCGTCGACGCTGGCGATTTTGACCGCCGAGGTCTGCAGCCAGCTTGTCGCGTCGAGGATGCTGCCCGAGGTCGGGAAGTCGACGCGATAGAGGTTTCCACGCACGTCGGCGACGTAGGCCCGGTCGGGCTGGCCGTCGCCGTCGACGTCGACGATAGCCACATCGGACGGCACTGAGTAGTCGGTGGGCAGCTCCTTGATGAGCATGCCCGTCTCGCCGTTGATGATGTAGATGCGGTTGCCGATGTCGCTGCTGCCGTTGGTGTCCTCGGCCGGGTCGTAGCCGCCGCCCATGATGATGATCGGCGCTTGCGCGGTCGCGGCCTGCGTGACAACGGGCTTGGGCATCGACCAGGTCTGCGCCAGCCGCGAGAAGCCGGTCGTCGTGCCGCCGACAATCTTCCACTTGAAGACCGGCGCCGTCCGCGAGCTGACGTCGAAGGCGTAGACGGTGCGTCCGCCGCGCCGCATCGTCGGGTAGATGATGGCGCGCGACACGGTCGTGGCGCTGCTGTATAGCGCGTAGACGCCGATTGGACCGTCCATGCCGTAGGTGCGCGGCGCGTAGCCGCTGGGCGGGGTTAGCGTATTGCCCGAACTGTCGGTTTCGGGAAGCTGGATCCTGGGTGTGCCGTTGCGCAGGCGCGTAAGCAGCGGGATGTGCTCGGGTGCGATGAACGACCACAGTTCGTGGCCGGCCGTCGCGCCGGTTTTGTTGCCGTCGACGGCGTGCAGGAAGCCGTCGTTGGCACCGTAGTAGACGCTCACGCCCAGACTGCCGTAGTTCAGCGCAACCGGCCGCGAGTGCAGCACGTCGCCGTGCACGCTGTGGCGTACACCGGTCAAACCCAGTTGCGTGATCGTGCCTGCGTTGCTGTATGAGCCGTTGAAGGACTCGGCGCCCGCACCCGAGGCGACGTT
>JBDSBS010000511.1:0-4820 GCA_039921435.1 Planctomycetota bacterium
GCGAAGCTTCGACGCCATAGCCGACCGAGCGCCAGGCCAATCCTTGTTCGTCGCGCATGCGCGGCTGCGCCACGCCGAGGCCGCGCACCCACGGCTGCCAGCATGGGGCGAACGGATCGTCGGGGCCCTGCGGCTCGAGCAAGCCAAAGCGCCGCAGCGCGCGCGCCAACCCCGAATCGCCGAGCCCTTCCCCACACTGGCAGAAGAAAGCGTTGCACGACTCGGCCATCGCGTGCACCGGATCGCGCGCGGCCTCGCCGTGGGCATGGCTGCACCGGATCACCCGGTTCTGAAACACCATCTTGCCGGTGCACGCATCCAACGACGCGATCGCCCGATGGGGGCGCCCCATCGCCTCGCTCTGCAGCTGTTCTATGAGCACGAACGGCTTGACGACCGAGCCGATCGCACCGTTGTGGGGCCACACGACGCCGGGCACGTCGCGCGCATTGCGGCTGACGATTGGCGCGCCGGCGTAGGCGAGCACATCACCCGTGCGGGCATCGATCACAGCAATCGCCGCTTCGACGAGTTCGCGGTCGCGCACGTCCGCGTGCTTTGCCGCCATCTTCGCCTGGGTGACCTGCACGACCTGTTCGGCCGCGTGCTGCAGGCGCAGGTCGATGGTGATCGCGACGTCCTCGCCGGACTGCACCTGCAGGTGGCTCCAGAGCAGGTGCTCGCGGCGCTGGCGGTCGTGCTCGACGAAGCGCATGCCGAGTCGCCCCATGAGCGCGTCGTCGAACGCAGCTTCGAGGCCGTTGATGCCACGGCGTTCGCGCAACATCAGCGCCCGTTCGTACTGCTGCTTGGCCTCTTGCTGCAGCCGGTCGCGCTCCTCGTCAGTGGCGACAGAGCCGGTCGGCACGATGTCCTCGAGCCAGCCGTCGGGCAGTTCTCGCTCCTCATGCCGCTCGAACCACTCTTCGTCTGGCAGCGCGCGGTCGATCAACGACACGGAGCCGAGCAAAGCACTCAGCGACGAGCCCTCGGGTTCGGTCTGCACGCGTCGGATCGACGGCGCAACCTCGAGCCCGGGATGCTGCTCGGCACCGATGCGCAGCTGGGCCGCGAGCTCGAACGGCACGTGGTCGGCAAAGTTGCGGCGCACGTTCTCGAGCTTGCTGCCCGTGCGCTGCTTGCCCTCCTTGTCCACCCACTGCACACAGTCTCCGCGCAGGCTGGCGCGCCGCAGGAACTCGAGCGTGTCGAGCAGGGAAGCATGGTCATCGGGCACCGAGCGCCCGCCACTGCGAGCCCGCTGGCTCGCCGCCACATCGGCATCGAAGCGCCGCAGCGAGGCCAGGCTCTGCTCGAACGCCGCCAGCAACTCGCTGCGCGGCGTCGCGAGCACATCGCCGAAAGCAACCGCACCGCCGGCCTGGGCCGCCTGCCGCAACGCCGCGAACACCCGCTTGCGCGACAGGCCCGAGCAATGCGACAGCACCGTGGTGGCGACGTTGGCGAGGTCCCTGGCCTCCTCTTTCGGCAGCACGCGGCGCTGCAGGGCACGCGTCGGAATGTCGAGCAGATCGCGCGCCGCTGCGCTCGGCCCCAGCCCGCCGTCGAAGTAGCTGTAGGTAGTGCCACAGCCACCGACCTGCGAGTTCGCCCAAGCCGTGGCGCCGTGCACGGCCGCGCCGACTGGATGCCGCCACCGGAAGCGCCAGTAGTACAGCGACAGCTGCATGGTCGGTTCGTCGTAGGCGAGCAACTCGCCCTGACGATCGCGCAGAGCGCCGCGTTGGCTCGGCACCGAACGGAACGACCAGCGGTTCTCGTGGCTGCGCCGAGTCCACAACTCGTGGTTCTGCACCATGACGAACCACAAGTGCAACAGCACGATGCCAAAGCCCAGGCCGAGGCAGGCCGCGATGACGCCGATGCGACTGCCCGTCGTGCTCACGCGACCTCCTCGAAGGCAGCGAACGGCGGCAGCCGGCGTACGAGCAACAGCAGCGGCGGCAGCAGCAAGGCCGCCCACACCACGGCCATGCCGTCGAGCTGCGCGCTCGCCGATGGCTGGTCGAACAACCGGCCGCAGAGGCCAGCCAGCTTCGGAATGGCCACGGCGCACAGCGCTGCAGCGACGGCCTGCCACAGCCAACGCTGGCCGAAGAACAGGCCGCGCAAGGGCACGAGCACGGCAACCGGCACGCCGAGCACGAGAATCTGCACCGGCAGCGAGGCTTCGTCGACCAGCGCGCGGCCAATCGCGATGCCGAGCAGCAGCCACGGCAACGCCCGGCGCTCGGCGAAGAAGGCGAGGAAGATGCACGCCAACACCGCGACGTCGAGCGGCGGCAGGCCGGCATCGCGCCAGAACCCGGCCAGCAGGAACGCCTGCGGCGCCAACAAAAACCACAGCAGCCAGCGCTTCACCGTGCCTCCCCTCGCACGAGCACTTGCGCCGAACGAGGCCCGGGTTCGACCGGCGTCGTCACCTGCAGCAGATCGCGTTCAAACGGATCCGGACTCGCCCGGCCGATCCAGAGCCCGGCTGGACAGTGCGCGCCGTTGCTGCCCGTGAACAGGTAGCCCGCCGACAAACGCTGCACGTCCGAACCAACGCCACCGCTGCGCCAGCGCAACCAAGCGACGTTGCGGCTCGTTCGCACGACCTGGCCGACCAGTTCCTGCGGCGGTTCGGCCGCGTCGTCGGGCAGGAGGACGAGGCTCCAGCGCTGGCGTGACGCGGCAAACGCCGTGACGAGCCCGGCGCCGAACGCGAGTCCGCGCACCGTGCCGAGGAACAGACCATCCTGCACGACCGCCGCTCCATCTGGCACAGCTCGCCCGGTGACCAACAGGTGGCGTCCGTAGACTGCCCCGGGCAGGTCGTAGACGGTCGTCGGATACCGATGCATGACTGCCGTGGTCAGGGCCGACGGCGCAGTCACCGCGGCATCGGCAGCGCCACTTGTGCTCACCGGGCGCCAAACGACGACGTGCGACAGCGCACGAGGTTCGAACGGCGGCACCACGAACACGCCGATGGTCAGGGCGTCCCCGCCGTCTTCACGTTCGTAGCCCCAGATGCGCGTGTGCCCGAGCAGCAAGCCATCGGGTACTTGGTTGCCGACCTCGTGCGACAGGGCCAACGTGTGCACAGCCAATCCGCCTCGGTCCAACCTGGCCGCTCGATACGGGTCGTCCCACAGATCGGCGCGCAGCGGCGCAGGATCGACGCTCGCTGCCGCACCGACGACGAGGCGTAGGACCTCGCCTTCGGGCAGCGACATGGCGGCATACGAGGGACGCGCTGCCCGATGATTGAGCAGCACCACTCGCGCAGGATCCTCGGGCTTGTCGTCGGCCGCCACGCCGACGCCGGCGCGCTGGAGGAACCCGATCAGCGCCGGCCCCTTGGTTACGAATTCGCTGCAGCCCGCCAGGTCGGCGTAGCTGCGATCCAGGCGCAATTCGCACGGTTGGCCGCCACCGCCGCGCCGCGCTTCTTCGCGCGCTTCGAGCACGGCGCAGAACACGGGCTCGAGCCGAGCGCCGAACACTGCTCGCGCCCCTGCCTCGTCGTGCAGGCGCACGCGGCGGCGCAAGTCGTCTCCGAGCTGGCGCAGCCTGGCCAGCTCGCGCGGCTTCGCCGCTGCCGCCGGCGCGCCCGTGATTCGGGCCACCATGCGCGGCACGAGGCAGGCCGAACCGACGAACCACCGCTCGAGCGGCGCGAACACCGACGGCAGCGTCAACCAGCACAGCGCCAGGAGCAGCATGCCGTACAGCCCCACCGGGAACGCCGCGGGCTTCGTTCGCATCGCCTGACCTCCCGTACCAAATCGGAGATAGCTAGAGCACGGCGGCAGCCAATGGCACCCGCCGGTCGCTAGCCTAGATCCTCACCACCCTCGAGGAACTGAGAATAGAGCTCGAGGTTCTCTAGGAAGATGCCGGTGCCGCGCGCCACTGCTTCGAGCGGTCGTTCCGCGACGCGCACGTCGAGCTGGGTCTCGCGCGCAATCAGCTCGGGCAGGCCTCGCAGCAGCGCACCGCCACCACACAGGGTGATGCCGGTGTCCATGAGGTCGGAAGCCAACTCGGGCGGTGTGCGTTCGAGCACAGACTTGATCGCACCGATGACCTTGCGCACCGGCTCCTGCAGCGCCTCGCGCAAGTCCGCCGACGAGATCACGGCCCGTCGCGGCAGGTTGACCAGGGAGTCGCGACCTCGGATCTCGACCTGGATCTCCTCCTCGAGTGGCAAGCAGCTGGCCGCGGCGATCTTGAGCCGTTCGGCCGTGATCTCGCCGATGAGCAGGTTGTACTTGCCGCGGATGTACAGGGCGATCGCGTCGTTGAAGTCGTCGCCGGCCACGCGCAAGCATTCGGCCGTGACGACGTTGGCCAGCGAAATGACTGCGACCTCGCTGGTGCCACCGCCGATGTCGACGATCATCGAACCGCGCGGCTCGTGCACTGGCAGGCTGGCGCCAATGGCGGCCGCCGTCGGCTCGTCGACGAGGAAGACGCGGCGCGCTCCCGCGCGTTCGGCGCTGCCGATCACGGCGCGCTTCTCGACCATCGTGATGCCCCACGGCACCGCGATCACGAGGCGCGGCTTGACCAGCTTCTTGCCGCCGCACGCCTTCGCCATGAAGTAGCGCAGCATCTTCTCGGTGATCTCGAAGTCGGCGATGACGCCGCTCTTCATCGGTCGCACGGCCTGGAAGCCTGGCGGCGTGCGCCCCAGGTACTCAAGCGCGGCATCACCAACGGCCATGCCGTTGAGCAGGACCTCGCTCGTTCCCTTGCGCACGGCGACCACCGACGGCTCGTCAAGTACGATGCCCTTGTCGCGGACGAAG
>JBDSBS010000512.1:0-9168 GCA_039921435.1 Planctomycetota bacterium
ACACCGACCTGCGGCACACCAAAACCATCGAAGATGGTCGCGGTAGCCGTGTGGGTCTGCCCGATGCATGTCGTTGCGGTGAACGGCGTGACGACGATGCTGACGATGAGAACATCGATGCCGCCGACGGCGCACGGGTTGCCGGTCACCTCGTTGGTGGCAAGCACGTTCAAGAAGTTGGGCATCGTGCCGAACTCATCCTGCCAGCCGCAGGGACCGAGGTCAGTCGTGACGCCGATTGCGAGTCCTGACTGCGTCGGTGTGATGGCTTGGAACGGCGCCGGGGAACCAAACGAGAATGCGCCGGCCACGCCGAGATACGCGTACGGCCGCAGGAGGTTGTTCGCGGAGAAGGCGAGCAGCCCACCGCCGCCATTGACGAAGTTGGCGACGTCGATGGCCCGCTCCGCGAGGCCGTCGTTCTCATCATTGGTGAGGCCTCCGGAGGCAACACTCAACACGTCGCTGACGATGGCCAGCATCGCAAAGCCAGCGAACGACTGGGCCAGGATGTTGGCCTTGCCGTTGACGTAGGTGACGGTGGTGCCAGGCAGCGCTGCATCGATCGCGTCCCAGAATCTCGTCACATCGTCTGTGGCCGACTTGCCGCCGCCGATGACGAGGATGTTGGCTCCACCGTTGCTGACGTGGTTGAGTATGCCGGCGCCCGCGCCGTTGTTGAGCACAGCGACGTAGCACGGCACTGGCCCGTGGCCGCCTGGCCCGCCGCCTTCAGCATCTAGGGCCATGAGGACCAGGGGGCCTTGAGCGGGGAGGAAGGCGGCCAAGAAAAGGAGCAGCGTGGCGATTCGAGCGAGGATGCGATGCATGGGAAGACTCCTTGGGAGACGAGAACGGCTGGAGGCAGACCGAAAGCTGCGATGCCATCGACCTGGGTCGCGTGTGAGTCCCTTCCCTCTATTCGCGCACCTTCGACTCAGCCCTACGAGTCTTAACGAGCGAGTGCGGGAAAGGACCCTCTCGACCGACAGCAACGCTATCACGGCCAGTACAGTTATTCGAGCCTCATGCGTGCGGCGCAGGTGACGCGCGAGGAGCCTCAGTGCAAGTGAGCGCTTCGATGCGGACTACCGTAATTCAATCCCACCGAATCTCGCAGCATGTCGGTGTTGTGTTCTTGCCGTGCGGCGCAATGGTCCTCGGCGGGGACCTGCGCATGAGCTCTCGGGTCTGCGCGTCGTCGAAGCAGCCGTTCGCGACATGCTGCGACGGCGCACGGGTCCGCATGCGCCCGGTAGACGCCGAAGAGGCGGGCATCGCAGACGTGGGCCGAACTGTCGAGGTCAACTGCGGGGCTCTGCCCGAGAGCTTGCTCAAGTCCGAACTGTTTGGTTGGCAGGAGGTCCGAGCTCGGGCTTCGTCGGCGGTGGTGTGGCTCTTCCGAACCACACTCGTGCCATCAGATTCCGGGTCGCATCAATTGCCGACGCGGATCTTCAGCCCGTTGCTCAGGGCGAAGCCCGGCAGGAACGTCTCGTTGCCGTTGCCGTCGAAGACGCCGGCCTGGCAGAACACCTCGAATCCGGCCGGACCCATCGTCGGCGGAATCGGCAGCGGCACCGCAGCGCGGCCGGCGGCGTTGGTGATGATCGTCCAGGTCGCGCCGATGTCGGCGATCAGGATGCCGAACGGCAGCACCGGTGCCGGATTGAGGCCGGCGGCGATGATGCCGATCGAGAACGGTCGCGCGTTGCGCAGACCGAATCGCACGCGGCGCGACTGGGTCCCGAGGCGTGGTTCTCAGCGCGCCTGGTTCACCCGCAGCGCAAGCATGCGACTACAGGCTGCCGATCGTCAGCGTGAGCGCGTTGGTGCTCGAGAGCGCCGTGATGTTGCCAGACGCCCCGAACTCGATCGGCACCACCTGATGATGAGAGACCAGGCCGGTCAAGCTCATGGCGTTGGGCAACGACAGTTGCGTGTCGGTGCCACCATTGCTGGGCAGCGCCGCGTCGATCAGCTCGGTGCTGCCGTTGCGATCGAGAAGCCGGTCAACGACGGCCAATACAGCTCCATCGCCGGCACGTCGTCTGGCTCGCTTTTCGGCATCGCATGCCCACGACGTGTCGTTCCAGATCCCAGGTTGCCGACTCACGCCCAGCACCACCGTCAAGCCTGGACAACCGTCTGCCGATACGGACGGTGTCCTGCGCTGGCAACGGCGTCCGGCCCGCAGGACGAACGCCCATGCCCAAGATCCTGCTGGCCGACTCCGACCCCCGCTCGCGGACCGACCTGCGCGAGCTGCTGACGCAGCGCGGCTTCGACCTGGACGCGGCAGCCGACGTCGCGACGGCACTCGAACCCGTCGCGGAGGGCGACATCGATCTGGTGCTCTGTGATCTGGCCCTACCCGGCGGCGGTGGTCTGCACTTCTTGCACGAAGTACAGAACGTGCACCCCGAGACCGCCGTCGTGCTGCTGTCCGCCTTCGGCTCGGTCCAGGACGCGGTGCAGGCGATGCGCAACGGCGCGGCCGACTTCCTCGGCAAGCCGTTCGCACCCGACCAGGTGCTCGTCGCGGTCGACCGCGCGCTCGAGAAGACGGCTCTCGAGAAGGAGAACCACGCGCTGCGTTCCGCTCTCGACGACCGACTGCGGCTCGACAACGTCGTCGGCACCGACCCGCGCATGCAGGCGATCTTCAAGACGATCCGCGCCGTCGCCGACACGCGCACCACCGTGCTCATCACCGGCGAATCGGGCACTGGCAAAACGCTGCTGGCGCGCGCGCTGCACTCGCTCAGTAAGCGTCGCAATGCGCCGTTCGTCGAAGTCAACTGCGGGGCACTGCCCGAGAGTCTGCTCGAGTCCGAACTGTTCGGCCACCAGAAGGGCTCGTTCACGGGTGCCGTGCGCGACAAGGTCGGCAAGTTCGAAGCCGCGGCCGGCGGCACGATCTTCCTCGACGAGATCGGCACCAGTTCGCCTGGCTTCCAGGTCAAGCTGCTGCGCGTGCTGCAGGACCGCGTCATCGAGCGGGTCGGCGACACCCGCACGATCCCGGTCGACGTGCGCATCGTGCTCGCGACCAACAAGGACCTCGAACGCGCCGTCGCTGCTGGCGAGTTCCGCGAGGACCTCTACTACCGCATCAACGTCGTCGCCATCGAGATGCCGCCCCTGCGGCAGCGCTGCAGCGACATCGAGAGTCTCGCCGAACACTTCTTGCGGCGGTTCGCGACCGAACACGGTCGCCCGGCCCTGCGCTTCACGGCGCGCGCACTCGCTGCGCTGGTCACAGCACCGTGGCCTGGCAACGTGCGCCAACTCGAGAACGTCATCGAGCGCACCGTCGTGCTGAGCCAAGGACCGACCATCGACAGCACCGACTTGCCGACGACGCTGCAGACTGGCGCGCCAGCGGCCATGGCTCGCCAGGCCGCACAACCTGCCGGCGCAGCACTCTGCAGCCCAGCACTCGGCGGCCCCTTGTTGAAGCTCAAGGAGGCTCTCGAGGAATCCGAGAAGGTCCTCATCGAGCAGGCCCTGCAACACCTCGGCGGCAACCGGGAGCGCGCCGCGCGCGCCCTCGGCATCAACCGCAGCACGCTCTTCCACAAGCTGCGCAAGTACGGGATCCGCTGATGGCCGCCGGAACGCGTTCGCAGACGCGGGTTCGCCAGCTATAAGGAACAGGTCGCAGCATGTTCCAGAAGAGCCTCTCGATCCTGATCGCTGCCGTGCTCGTGGCTCTCGCTGCAATCGCGGTCTTCGCGTTCTTCAACAACGCCGGCGCGGCCGGGATCCTCGCCCAGGCCCAGGACCTGATCCAGCGCAAGCAGTACGCCAGCGCGATCAACCTGCTGGACCAAAACGAGGGCAGCCTCAGCGTGCGTCAGGATCCCGCCCTCAAGGAGCGCTTCTGGCGGCTGCGCTACGGCGCCAATTCGGAGATCGGCAACGCGCGCGGCGCCTTGCTCGACGTCGAGAACCTGCTCCAGCTCACGGACTCCCCCGACACCGAGCTGCAGCTCGACCACATCCGGCTGCGGGCACAAGTGGGCGAAGGCGAACACGCCCGCGAACTGGCTCTGGACTTCCTGGAGCGCCACCCCGGCGACAGCCGCGGGCTCGAACTCGCCGGCGAAGCCTGCCAGACCATCTACCTGCCAGTGGTGCGCAACCTGCGCGCGGAGATCCAGAAGGACGTCGGCCGCGCTTTGTGGAACAAGGCCCTCGGTTCGCTGTTGGCCTACGTCTATCGACCTGACGGCGACGTCGAGGTCGCGCAGAGCATCGAACAGCTTCGCAGTATCTACGCCGCCGAGGCGCGCCTGGACGCGGTATGGCAGCCGCTCTCGCGCCAGCTGCGCGACCTGCGGGCGCGGGTGCAGGAAGGACTCGACTACTTCAAGGCCAGTCTCGAAGGCGGCGGTCGGCCCGTCGCGGCTTTTCGCGGCTTCACGCTCGCCCTCGACCAGTCGAAGCGAACGGACGACCTTCTCGCGCAGTGCGAGATCTACCGGCGCCTGTTCGACCACAAGTTCCTCGACGAAGCCGGCGCTCTCGCGGTCTGGGCCCTCGTGCGATCCGGACTCGCCGCGGCTGCCGTGGCCACTGGCGAGCGCTGGCAGCCGAGCGGCCGCGTCCAGCAGCTGATCGACAGCGACGAGGTCACCACGGCAGTGAGCGACCTGCTCTGGGCCCGCGCGTTCGCGATCTGGCGCCTTCGCGATCGCGAGAGCCTCGATCGCTTGATGGTGGACGCGCAAGCGATGCAGCGTGCCGGCAAGGCAGCACCGCTGATGCTGCTCTTGGTCCACGCGAGCTGGCACGTCTTTCGCGACAGCTACAAGGACGGCGAGGCACACTTGCGCGGTGTCGTCGACCTGGCTCTGCGTTCGGAGTCGACGCTGGGCCAGCCGGATCTGCCCGCCGAGTTTCTACCGACGTACCTCAAGCTCTTGCAGCGTCGCGGCGCCCCCGACGCAGAAGTGCTGACCCAATTGAACGCCTGGCAGAGGGCGCGGCCCTTCGATATCGCGCCGCGGCGATGGATCGCCGAGTTCCAGCTGCAGCGCGGCAACACGGCAGCGGCGTTGGCGGCGCTCGACGACGCGGCGCAGCTTCAGCCGTCGGACGACCAGATCTTCGCTCTGCGTGTCACCGCGGCGACGGCGCACTTGCAGGCGTCGGACCAAGACGGGCCCGCATTGCTCGCCCAGTGCTTGCGCCTGCGCACGCTCGCTCCGGATGTCGCAAATCCCATCGCGCTGCTGCTGTGCGCAGAGGCTGCGTTGGAACAGAAGGCCCACCCGGTGGCGCGCGAATGCGCGCGCCTCGCGGTCGATTTTTTCCCCCAGGCCCGCTACCCGCGCTTGGTGGAGATTCGAGCCAGCTTGGCCGACGACCGTCCCGACGATGCGGCCCGCCTCGCCCGCAAGCTGTTGAACCTCCTACCGCCGGATCAGGAGACGACGTTGCTCGCCTTGCAGGCCTACCGCGCAGCCGGCGTGCCAGTCCAAGAACTGCTGCACACCGCGATCCGCTCGTGCGGCCCCGTGGTAGATGTGCAAATGGAGTTGCTTCGCTCCGCGCTCGCGAGTGCCCCGAGCCAGGCTTACGTCTTCGCGCCGGTAGAACCGACCGACGCGCAGGCCCCCGCCGAACTGCGCATCCTCGCCGCCCAGGCCCTGGCCCGCGGCGGCCGCAACGCGACTTGCGGCACCCTGCTCGACGAGCTGGCCGCCGAAGCCGAGCTGCCAGCCCGGCAGCAGGGCGAGCTGGCGGCAGCGCTCGGCGCCTGGGTCGAAGCTGCTGCTGTCGAGGGCAACGATGTGCCCCTCGAGGCAGCGTGTCGTTCGAGGCTGGGGCGACTTGCCGTGCGGCACGAGTCCGCTGCTCCACCCCTACTCGCAAGTGCAACCCGGTTGGCGGCTGCCCATCCACGCACGGCCTACGCACTCTGCACCCATGCCCTCGCTAGTGCTGGGCCGGAGACTCGCACTGGCGAAGCTCGAGTCTTCGCCGGTCGGCTAGCGCTTCGGCTCGGTCTGCTGCGCCTCGCCGAGGACCACTGGACCGCAGCGCTCACGTTCTCCGACGGTCAGTTCGTCGCCGAAGATCTCGCGCGGCTCTGCTTCGCGCAGGGACGGTCCGACCGCGCCTTGCAGGTCTACGCACTCGTCGAGAATCCCACCGATGCAGCTCTGGCCGCGCGCTGCGGCCGGCCCGAAGTCGCGGCCGATGTGGCCGCTGCCGACTTGGCCCTCGATGCCGCCGACCTGCTCGCCGACTGCACGCTCGCGGCCCTTGGCGAACCCTCGAGCACCGACTGGGAAGACGTGGACGAGCCTGCGACCCAGGAACGTCTGGAGCTGCTAAGCTTGCTGCGCTCTCCGGACCTGGGCCGACAAGCGCGCCCACTCGCGCAGGCCCTCGCCACCGCCAAACCAACATCGAAGACGAACCTCCTGCTGCTGGCGCGAGCACTCGTGACGTCCGGGCAGCACGAGCAGGCCGTCGCTCTGCACACGGCGATGCTCGCGGCCGGCGCGGCAAGTCCCTTCTTGTGGCACGAAGTCGCCCTGGCTGCGGTGGCCGCGTCCACGAG
Organism: Planctomycetota bacterium; assembly: GCA_039921435.1. Lineage (GTDB taxonomy): Bacteria > Planctomycetota > UBA1135 > UBA1135 > UBA2386 > DASVAL01. The sequence goes on from JBDSBS010000512.1 coordinate 6,578, forward strand.
CGGCGGCGGCTACCAACCGAGCCCGGCACTGGCCAATCGCCTGATGACCGCCAGCTCCACCGGCGGGATCGCCAACTCCCCGCGCACCATCGCCTATTCCCTGCAGCTCATGGCTCAACGGTTCGAGGCCGGCGGCCATTCGGAGCTGGCCGAACAAGTTCGTCTCTCGATGTGGGAGACGGCGGGAACCACCTTGCCCTCGCGCGCCGACGTCGAGCTCATCGCCAAGAAGAGCGCGCCGACCCTTGCGTGGGCCGTACTCGACGGTGCTTTGCGGGAGAGTGCTTTGCGGGAGAGTGCTTTGCGGGAGAGTGCCCTACGGGAGAGTGCCTTTGGGGAGAGTGCATTGCAGCAGAGCGCCCTACCAGAGAGTGCCCTTCAGAGCAGCGCGCAATCGGATCGCCCCCACCTGCTCTTGCACCTGATGATGGTGGCCGACCGACTCGTGCGCGACAAGGCGCCGCTGGCCAAGACTGCGTATGCCGAGGCGCTGCGTCTCGCCGACACCGAAGGCCCGTTGGGCTGCATCGTACACTTCCTGCTCGCGCACGGCCCGCAGTTCCCAGACCTGCGACCGGACGCCACTTCTCGCCATCAGCTCCTGCTCGGGCATCTCGATCTCGTCGCAAGGGGCCGCGACCCCGGGCCGTGGCTGCAGCGCACCCTCGACGCCATGGTGGAACAAGGCGTCGAAGCAATCGCCACGGACCTCGATGCCGTGCTGCGGCAACACCCGACGGCGCTTCCGCTGTGGCGCGCACGCGCCGAGACGATGGCGCACATGCAGGATGCAGAAACTGGCATCGGCGACTTGCGCCGCGTGCTCACCCACGGCAAGGATCCGACCGAACAACTGGCTTTCGTCGCGCTCGCAGCGGCCGAACGACAACTGACCGCCGCGGATGTCGAGTTGCTCGACAGCTTGCCTGAGGACCTGCTGGAAGGCCCGAAGGGAATCCTCGCCAGAGGTCTCGTCAGGCTGCGTCTGGGTCAGCCCGACGCGGCCGTACCGTTGCTCGAGCAGGCCGCGCCGCGCGCCTCTGGCCTGCAGCTCTACGCGCTGGCGTTGGCATGCTTGCAGAGTCGCGCCGCCGACGGGCCGGCCCGCGCCGCACAGTTGTTCACGCAGCTCGCCGTTGACTTCGCCAAGAGCCCGCTCGCGCGTCATGCCAGCTGCTTCGCCAAGCAACTCGCGCAAAGGCAGCGCGACCCCAAGCCACCGGACCCTCGCTGACCTTCGCAGCGCAGCGGCGGCCGCAACCAAGGTTCAGTCGGCGCGACAGAGGCCAGAAGGGGCTGCCGGCGCGGAGTATGTTTGGATCTGCTACTCCCGCTCACCCACCGCAGAATCTGCTGGCCACGCGAAGAATCGCGGAAGTAGCAGATCGATCAGCCTCCGAGCAGCTCACTGGCGCGCAGCGTCGGCAGCTTTGCCACCCAGCCCTCGCCGCGTTCCGCCAACGCCGCCGATAGGCCGACGAAGCGATACTGCCGTAGCAACTGGTCCAACTTGCCGTAGGTGCGCTTCAGGTTCACGTAGTGGCGGAACGCTCGCAGACCACCGAGTGACTGCCGGGGCTGGTCGGGATCGATTTCCCAAGGGTGCACGTAGAGGCAGCCGGGCACGTGCGCTCGCTCCTTCTGCCGCAGGCCCGCGCGCAACAGCGCCAGCGGGAACAGTCGCAGGTAGCCACCGCCGCCGACCGGCACGTGACGCCCCGCGACATCCCACGTCAACGGCGGGAACTCGAGCAATTCGCCGATTTGCCCATGCAGCCGATACGGAGTCGTCGGCGCACCCGCAATGCCGTAGTCGGGGTGCCGCACGGGTTGGATCGAACTGTCCACCCGGATGCCCGCGCGCAGCAGCTCGTCGATGGCCCACGGCGTCTGCTGGCTGATCGACCAGGTGCAGGCGCGGAACGAGTCCGGCCGCCGCCCCGTCAGCGACTCGAGGATCGAAGCCGTGCGCGCGAGATCCGCCGCAAAGCCCTCGCGACCGAGGTCCGGCAACAGGCGATGGTCGTAGCCGTGGCTGCCGATCTCGTGGCCGGCCGCATGCACTTCGCGCACGAGCTCTGGCATGCGCTCCGCGATCCATCCGAGGAAGAAGAACGTCGCCTTCGCCGCCCGCCGGTCGAACAGATCGAGCAACCGCCTCGTCGAGTCGCCGCAGCGCAGCTCGAAGCCATCCCAGCTCGCGCGATCGATGACGTGCGCCATGTTGAGCACCTGAAACCAGTCCTCGACGTCGACCGAAAGGGCGTGCGCGTGGGTCATCGCAGCAGCTCCCTCGCCGCGGGCACGATGCCGTGCAAGAAGCTCGCACAGCGAGCCTCGGCGGCGCCCTGCTCTTCCCCCGCCATCACGGGCGACTCGACGCGCAGCAAGAAGCCCGACTCGTTCTGCCGCAGCAGCGCACGCGGCAGGTGGTGCCACGTGAAGGCCGAGTAGTCGCCGGTTGCCCAATCGCTCGTGCCGAACAAGCTCAAGGTCACGTAGCGCCAGCCATCGGTCCGACTCTTGGCGACGATGCGGCTCGCGGTTGCGCCCTGCCCGAGCTGCGGCGCGCTCACCTGGTCGTCCTGTTC
>JBDSBS010000513.1:0-2683 GCA_039921435.1 Planctomycetota bacterium
CTGGCAAGGCCATCTGCAACACACTGTGCGCGCCGCTGCGCGACGACGTGGCGCTGCAAGACCCGAACGTCGTCAAGGTCGTTCGCGGCCGCAATGGAAAGGCTCTCTACTTCAGCCGCGCGCCGATTCCCTTCGTCAAGGAAGGCACGTTCGTGATGCTGCGCCACATCGGCGTCTACGGCTTCCTGCGCGAGACGCTGCTGCGCGTGCCCGCCCTGCAGAGCAGTGGACTGGCCGAAGCCGAGAGCCTCGAACAACTGCGCTTCCTCGAGAACGACATTCCCATGCACGTGCTCGATGCCACTGGCGATCCTTGGGGCATCGAAACACGCAGCGACTACGACGCGTTCCTGCAGCGACGTGCTGCCAAGGCCACAGCGAGCCACCGAAGCCACGACAAAAGCCCTGGATGACGACGCAGCCATGACCAAGTACATCTTCGTAACCGGCGGCGTCGTGTCGTCTCTGGGCAAGGGCCTGACGTCGGCCGCGATCGGCTGGATCCTCGAGCGCAACGGCTTGCGGGTGTCGATGCAGAAGCTCGATCCTTACATCAACGTCGACCCCGGCACGATGTCGCCGTTCCAACACGGCGAGGTCTACGTCACCGACGACGGCACCGAAGCGGACCTCGACCTCGGCCACTACGAACGCTTCACCCACACGCGGGTCAACAAGGACTCCAACTACACGACGGGCAAGATCTACAAGTCGGTCATCCAGAAGGAACGGCGCGGCGACTACCTCGGCAAGACCGTGCAGGTGATCCCGCACATCACCGACGAGATCAAGATGGGCATCAAGGCCGGCGCCGCGCCGAGCCCCGGTGAACCGGAGCCCGATGTCGCCATCACCGAAATCGGCGGCACGGTCGGCGACATCGAGAGCCTGCCGTTCCTCGAAGCGATCCGCCAATTCAGCCTCGAGCACGGCCCCAACGACTGCATGTTCATCCACCTGACGCTGCTGCCGTTCCTGCGCGCGTCGGGCGAACTGAAGACCAAGCCGACCCAGCAATCGGTGGGCAAGCTGCGCGAGATCGGCATCCAGCCGCACGTGCTGATCTGCCGCACCGAGATCGCCATGGAACCCGAGATGGCGAAGAAGATCTCGCTGTTCTGCAACGTGCGGCCCGAAGCCGTCATCGAGGAGCGCGACGTCGCCTTTTCGATCTACGAAGTGCCGCTGATGCTTATCGAGTCGGGGCTCGATCAGCGCATCCTCAACCACCTGCAGCTGACCCCGCGGCAGAACGTCGTCACCGACGATTGGCAGCGACTGCTCGAGATCGTCAAGAACCCCGAGCACACGATCGAGATCGCCGTCGCCGGCAAGTACATCGAGCTGCACGACGCCTACAAGTCGATCTACGAATCGCTGAGCCACGCCGGCATCGCAAACTCCTGCAAGGTCGTGCTGCGCAAGGTCTCGGCCGAACGGGTCGCCAACGAAGGGCCCGATGAGCTGCTCGCGGGCGTCGACGGCATTCTCGTGCCCGGCGGCTTTGGCGAGCGCGGCTTCGAAGGCAAGATCGCGAGCATCCGCTATGCCAGGAAGCACAAGATCCCGTTTTTCGGCATCTGCTACGGCATGCAGGCAGCGGTCGTCGAGTATGCACGCAGCGAGCTGGGGTTGACCGACGCGACGACGACCGAGTACGACGCCAACGCCACCAACCCCGTGATCTCGCTCATGGAGGAGCAGAAGCGCACCAACGAGAAGGGCGGCACCATGCGTCTGGGCGCGTTCGAGTGCAAGCTGGAGCCGGGCACCAAGAGCCATCGCGCCTACGGGGCCGACACGATCGAAGAACGACACCGCCACCGCTTCGAACTCAACAACGCGTACCGCCGCAAGCTGCAGGAAGCCGGGCTCGTGATGGCCGGCGTCAATCCCAAGCTCGATCTGGTGGAGATCATCGAGATCAAAGACCACCCGTGGTTCGTCGGGGTGCAGTACCACCCCGAGTTCAAGACGCGCCCGCTGCAGCCGCACCCGCTGTTCCGCGACTTCGTGCAAGCGGCGATCGAACACAGCAGCAAGCGCGGCAAGTAGGGCCGGCGCGGGCCGGTTGAAGCCGCCGGTCGGCGCCTAGCCGCCATGGACCGACATCCGGATCGCCGACGGCGCGTCACCCGGAGTGCTCTGGGCGGCGGCGTGAACGGCAACGTGTACGCGCTGCTGCCGTTGCCCAACGGCCAACTGGTCGTCGGCGGGTTGTTCACCCTCGCCGGTGGTGCTCCAGCCGGCAACGTCGCGCTGTGGAACGGCACGACGTGGAGTGCCATGGCCGGTGGCGCCAACGCCGTGGTCTACGCGCTCGCGCCGCTGCCGAACGGCGACATCGTGGCGGCCGGCGCGTTCACGCAGATCGGGGCATTGGCCGGCGCGACCTACGTCGCGCGATGGAACGGAGTGACGTGGAGTGTGATGAACACGTTCGGGGGGTGGCCCTTCAGCTACGCCGTGCGCACGCTGGCCGTCGAAGCAGACGGCAACCTGCTCGCCGGGGGCACGATCTTCACCTCGAACGGCAGTGTGGCGCGCTGGAACGGGACCGTTTGGTATCCTGCCTACGGTGGGTTGGGCCAAGTGGAGAAGATCGTCACGCTGCCGGATGGGAGCTTCTACGCCGTGTCGCCCAACACAGTCGTGCAACGCCTGCCTTCGGGGCCAGGCTACG
>JBDSBS010000514.1:0-7613 GCA_039921435.1 Planctomycetota bacterium
GTGCGCAGCGGCGGTGAGGCCCAGCGTCACGGCCATTGCACGACGGGCATCGTGTTTGGTGACGGCACGAGCAACGCCAGCGCGCGCGGCATGGCGCCCGACGCAGTGGGCTTCTACACGAACTACAGCACCGTGACCGGGGGCTTCTCCCGCAACATGGTCATCAACGACGTCGTCAACGTGCACAACTGCATGTTCACGACCGCGTCGTGGGGCGGCGGGGTGACTTCCGCCTACACCGCCGTCTCGGCGGACGCTGACGACATCGTGTTCGACCATCGCATTCCGTGGACGAACAGCATGTCCAACCAAGGCAACACGAATGTGCGCCCGGAAGCCTGGGCCAAGAACGTGATCTCGATCGGCGGCGTACAGCACTTCAACAACAGCAACCCCGCCGACGACTCCTGGATCGCGGGCAGTGCCTCGATCGGGCCGGCCGCAGACGGCCGCATCAAGCCCGACCTGTGTGCCTACTACGACTCGGTCTGGACCTCGGACCTTTCGTTGGGCACCTACAACGGTGAGCAGGGCTTCCCCCCGGTCGGGGTGCCAGTGCTCGGCGGCTACAACACCGCTGCGGACCCAGGTGGCCAGTCGTACACCGGCTTCAATGGCACCTCGTCCGCCACGCCGATCTGCGCGGGCCACAACGCGCTCGCGATCCAGATGTACACGGACTTCCTGTTCAACAACACGCCGCGCGTGCCCGGCGGCACTCGGTTCCAGAACCGCCCGTACGCGCAGACGCTCAAGGCGCTGCAGATCGTCGGGGCTACCCCGTACACGCCGAACTTGCCCGTCGCGGGCGACAACCTGCGCCAACACGTCGGCTGGGGCTTCCCCAACCTCAACACGATGTACACGCGCCGCGATCGCTTCACCGTGATCCCCGAAGACGTGCCGATCACGCAGGGCGCCACGCACACCTACTCGATCTCTGTGCTGCCCGGTGAGACGAGTCTCAAGGTCTGCATGACCTACCTCGATCCGGCCGGCATCGTCGCCGCCGCGATCGACCGCATCAACGACCTGACGCTGCGCGTCACGTCGCCGGGCGGCACGCAGTACTGGGGCAACAACGGCCTCTCGGCCGCAGGGCAGTTCTCGACCTCCGGCGGTTTGGCCAACACACTCGACACCGTCGAGGTCGTGCTGCTGCAGAACCCGCCGGCGGGCACCTGGACCATCCAGATCACAGCCCCCACGGTCACCACCGATGCGCACCTGGCCACGCTCGCGACCGACGCGACCTACGCGCTCGTCGTCAACGGCGGCACGCGCATCTACGGCTCGAACTGCGCGCGCTACAAGCCTGACTTCGGCACGACGGGCCCGGGCAACTACTTCCCGTTCGGCGGCAACGCGCCAACCGCGCTTACCACCGTCTACGCCCAAAACAACAATGGCAGTGTCGGCGGCACCGTCTACTACAACGTGACGGCATCCAACTCGCTCTACGTCACGGCCCTCGACGTCAACACCGACGAAGTCGCCGGTACTGAGCTCCTGCTCGACGTCTACCGTACGGCAATCGGCGGCACCCACGTCGGCAACGAGACCAATCTGGCTGCCTGGATCCCCATGTCGGCGGGCAAGGGCATTGCCGCCGGTGTCAACCTTCCTAGCAGGATCGACATCGCCGAACCGTTCCTCCTGACGGCGGGCACGTATGGCATCGCCGTGGTCGCCGCCAACTTCGGGCACTCGTACACGAACGGCAACGGCGCCAACCAAAACTACAACAACTCCAGCCTCGCCATCGCCGCGGGCTCCGCGAGCAACGCAGCCTTCGGTCCCAGCGCCATCACGCCGCGCGTCGCCAACACGACGCTGCTCTATCGGAACGACGCACCGACGCAGGGCACGAACATCCGCTACCAGACGATCCTGCGCCGCGACGAACTCGCCGGAGCCGGATCGATCACGGGTCTGGCGTTCTCCGCCGATAGTACCGGTCGCCACTGGAACTCGTCGTTGCTCGTGCGCCTGTCGCACGTCGCGGCTGGCTACACGCTCGGCACCAACTTCAACACCAACCTGCCCGCGCCGGTCACGTTGCTGAACCAGAACAACCACAGCTTCGACTATGTCGCCGACAATTGGCGCGAGATCGGGCTGCAGGCGCCATTCGCCTACAACGGTACGTCAGACGTCGTGGTCGACATCGTCGCCCGCGGCAACTGGCAGACGACCGCTGGCCTGTTCAACGGCAACGGCGGTGGCGAACCGCGCGTCTACAACGCTGTGTGGACCGGTGCCACGCCCGCGACCGGCACGGTCGACAACCTGGCACTGCGCATGCGGGTGAGCTTCAACTGCGCGAACGCCAATGAGTTCGGCGCCAGTTGCGGCAAACTCGAAGCAGGCCACATCGGCGACGGCCACCGCAACGCGACGTTCCACTACACGGTGTCGAACGCGCCGATCAACTTCATCGCCTTCCTGAGCCTCGGCCTGAACAACGCCGCACCCTTCCCGCTGTCGACGAACTTCCTCGGCTGGACAAACTGCCACGCGTGGCACTCAGCCGACGTCATCGTCACGGTGCCAACCGACTTCGCCGGTGTTGGCGACTACCCCCTGATCGTGCCCAACACGACTGCCAACGACGGACTGAGGATCATGGGCACATGGTTCGCCCTCGACACCTCGGAGCCGGGCAACCTGACGTTCTCGGGCTACACGAGGATGATCGTCGGCCTGACGCCCTGAGGCGCGAACGACACCGACCTGCTCACGGCTTCGGCCGTGAGCAGCACGCGGGCCCGGCGGAGCTGCTCCGTCGGGCCCGCGCTGTTTCGCTTCGCATCCTCGGTACGCGGCGCGCGGCATTCCGTGCGGCACGAGTTGTGCGCTGCACTCCCGTGTTCCTCGCGGCTCCTGACTCGGCAAGCATCATGTTCCGTACCCAATGCTCGTCGTTAGCGTCACCCTTGCGGTGATTTGCCGAGCGGCGACGGGGGCGAGCCGTTCCAGCCGGCGAGGCCCGCGTCGAGAAACCGCCCGCGCCCTACTTCTTGGCTTCGAGCAGGACGAGCAGATCCTGCGCCCATCGAGTGTGATCTCGAGGAGTGGTCAGTTGCGCCAGGTAGGGAGACACCACGCGGTGTGTGGTGACCTTCGGTCGGCCGGCTGTGCTCGGCGCGACGTTCACGATCGAACTCCTGTCGCCGACCGCGCCGGTGCATGTCCCGGGCGTCAGTCGTGCAGCGTGCGCAGGCCCGGATCAGCCAGCACGCGAGCCGGATAGGCGCCCGCGGTCGACGCCAGCGCGATCAGGTGGCGTGCAGTCGTGCGCACGTTCGTGGCTTCGGCGTGGTCGCTGCAGAAGCGCGCGAGTGCAGACGCCGCTGCCAGCAACGCCTCGGCGTCGCTGCTGGACCACTCGCCGATACGCTCGCCGGCCGTGGGCAGAAGGAGATCCAAGCGCATGACCCCAGAGCGGGCCCCCCTTGCGGAACCGATCTTTCGGTGCCCGCAGGCCGTCGGAGGCGGAGCCTGGGCTGTCCGATGAGTCTTGTCGAGGTCCTGTCGCCGCGGGAGGAGGTCGTGGGAATGCTCCCTTCTTCCCCGGGCCAACGAACTCCCCTGCCCGTACTCTTTCGAGGGTGTGGGTGAAGGGCTCTGCCGGTCGGCAGCTACCAGGCGAACTCCAGCTCGGGCGGCACTCGCGCCGGGGCGAGCCTGGGTGCTGTGGTGTTTCACGTTGAAAGATGCGTTTGCTGGATAATGCGCGATCGAGCTGTTATAGGTGCGACTTCCCTGAGCCGTTCCGAACCGAGCACGTCAGAGCGTCGCCGTCGTCGATCCGGAACGAACGCGAGCGGCCGCCGCTGAAACAACTGCGTTGGCTTCACGACGAAGGGCGATGAGGAGAATCTCGAAATGAACGGAGCAGCAGCAGCAGCGGCGGCCGCGGCCCGGAGGCGACGCAAACAGGAGGAGGAGGAAATGACCAGCTACACGCCCCAAGAACTGGCCGATGGTTGGGAGTTCAAGATCGTTCGTTCGTCGACTGGCGCGTTCAAGCGAGCCGAGTTCCTCAAACAGATTCTCGATGAAGAGAAACGAACAGGGTGGACACTGACCGAGAAATTCGACAACAGCCGCATCCGCCTCAAGCGACCCGCCACCGCCCGAGCCGGCGATAGTGGTTCCGGCATGGACGCATACCGGAGTCAAGTCGGCTTGAGTGAGGTGGCTCTGGGGCTCTTGATCGGCGGTTGCATCTTGGCCGGCGTGGCGCTCACCTGCGGCATCATCGCGTTAGTTGTTTCGAGTCGACATTGACTGTTGCCGTACCCGATGTCACGGCACCGACGTGACCTGCACGCCGTTCGTGAGATTGAACGTCGAGGCCGTACAGAAGCTCGCCGCATTGCGGTACCAGACGCTTGATGACGCAGCGGACCCTGTCCTCGCGCATTTGCCACGCCTGCTGAGGGACACGGAGTGCGCCGCGGTTGCACCGCTCCGCTCGGTTTCGTCGGAAGTTCGTCGTCGAGATCGAGCCTGACGCTGGCATGCCCTCCAGACGGCGCGCGCGATCCCTACGGATTCGCCTGCATCGCAAAGATCACGGCCTTGCCATTGGCGAACGCGAGCACCACGTAGCCGTCGAGGCCAAGGGAGCACACCCGAAGCAACCGCGTCGAAAGCGGCATTCGCCGCAGCAGCCCCGCGCCCTACTTTTTGGCTTCGAGCACGACGAGCAGATCCTGCGCCTTCACCTGCGCCTTCAAGTCCGTGCACAACTCGCGCACGGTCCCACCGATCGGCGCGCGCACGATCGTCTCCATCTTCATCGCCTCGAGCGTCAGCAGCGGCTCGCCCTCAGCAACCGCGACTCCCTCGCTGCAGTGCAGCAGGATCACGCGACCTGGCATCGGCGCCCCCACCTCGCCCGGCTCGTCGGGATCGGCGCGGCGCCGCGCTTCGACCTCCTTGACCTGAGAACGGTTGGGCACAGTCACTTGCCGGTTCTGCCCATTCAGCTTGAAGTAGACCGTGACGAGGCCTTCCTCGTCGGTATCGCTCTTCGCCTCGAGTGAGATCACGAGGGTCTTGCCGGGCTCGATCTCGATCCATACTTCTTGGCCCATCTCGAGGCCGTAGAAATACAACGGCGTCGGCAACAGCGACACGTCGCTGCAGCGGTTGTGGAACGCGAAGTAGTCATCGAGCACGCGCGGGTAGAGCGCGTAGCTGACGACGTCGCGCATGGCGGGTTCGCGGCCCATACGCGCCTCGACATGCGCGGTGGCCTTGTCGAACTCGAACGGCGGCATGCCGTCGCTGGGCCGGCCCTCGAGCATCGGCAAGCCCTTGAGCACCGCCGCGCGCAGGTCGTCGGGGAAGCCACCCGGCGGCTGGCCGAGGTAGCCTTGGAAGTACTGCACGACACTCTGCGGGAAGTCGAGCCGCTTGCTCTCGAGCAGCACCTTGTGCTTGGTCGCCTCGGTTGACGACTGCAGGTCGCCGCGCATCGTTAGCAGGTCGTTCTGCACCAGGAACACCGCGAAGTCGCCGACCATCTTCGAACTCGGCGTCACCTTGGGAATGTCACCGCAGAGCTGGTTGACGACGGCGAACGCGTGCTTGACTTCACCCCAGCGCGGCAAGAGTCCGAGCGAAGCGACCTGGGGCCGCAGGTTGCTGTATTGGCCGCCGGGGATCTCGTGGTAGTAGATCTCGCTCGTGCTGCTCTTGAGGCCGCACTCGAACGGCGCGTAGTGCTCGCGCACCGCTTCCCAGTAGTCGGCGAGCGGCTGCATGGCGCGGTTGGTGAACCCGGTCTCGCGCGGGTGCCCTCGCAGCGCCGCGATCAGCGCGTTCATGCTCGGCTGCGACGTCAAGCCGGCCATCGGCGCCAGCGCCGTGTCGACGATGTGCACGCCGCTTTCGATCGACGCGATGTAGGTGGCGATGCCGTTGCCCGACGTGTCGTGCGTGTGCAAGTGGATCGGCAGCGACGTGACCTCGCGCAACTTGGTGATCAACATTCGCGCCGCCATTGGCCGCAGCAGACCTGCCATGTCCTTGACGCACAGGATGTGCGCCCCCATGCCCTCGATGCGCTTGGCGAGTTCGGTGTAGTAGTGCAGGTCGTACTTCGGCCGTGCTGGGTTGTCGACGTCGCCCGTGTAGCACATCGACACCTCGGCGATCTTGCCTGTCTGCAGCACACGCTGCACCGAGACGCCCATCGAGTCGAGATCGTTCAAGCTGTCGAACACCCGGAACACGTCGATGCCGGCCGCCGCGGCTTCGTCGATGAAACCCTCGACGACGTTCTGCGGGTAGCTCGTGTAGCCGACCGCATTGGCACCGCGCAGTAGCATCTGGTGCAGCACGTTGGGGATCGCGCGCTTGAGCTGCTGCAGGCGGTCCCACGGGTCCTCGTTGAGGAAGCGATAGGCGACGTCGAACGTCGCTCCGCCCCATGTCTCGAGAGAGAACAGCCCGTGGCACAATTGCGCCATCGCCGGTGCGATCGCCAACATGTCCTTCGTGCGCACGCGGGTTGCCAGCAGCGACTGGTGTGCATCGCGCATCGTCGTGTCGGTCAGCAGCGGGCGCTTCTGGCGCTTGATCCACTCGACGACCTTGGCTGGCCCACCTTCGACGAGGATCTGCGCGGCGCCGCGCGGCGGCGCGCCGGGCGGCACGCTAGGTATGGGAGGTGCCAGGAAGTTGGCCGGCGACAGACGTTGCTCGGGCCGAACGGTCGGATGCCCGTTGACAACGACGTCGGCCAAGTACGTCAACAGCTTGGTCGCGCGGTCCTTGCTGCGCGCGATCTCGAACAGCTCCGGCGTGTCGTCGAGAAAGCGCGTCCACGTGTGGCCTTCGAGAAACGTCGCATGGCCGAGCACATTGAGCAGGAACGCGAGATTCGTCTTGACGCCGCGGATGCGGAACTCGCGCAGTGCACGCTGGCCCTTCTGCGCCGCGTGCGCCAGCGACGGCCCGTAGGTGATGCACTTGACGAGCAGTGAGTCGTAGTGGCCCGATACCGTGGTCCCCGCCAACCCGTCGCCGCCGTCGAGCCGCAGGCCAAAGCCGCCCGGTGCCCGGTAGGCCATGATGGTGCCGGTGTCCGGCAGGAAGTCGTTCTGCGGATCCTCGGTCGTGATGCGGCACTGGATCGCGTAGCCGCGCGCCCGCACGTCGCTCTGCGAGTAGATGCCGATCTCGGGGCTCGCGAGTTCGTACCCTTGCTCGACGCGGATCTGCGCCTGCACGAGGTCGATGCCGGTGACCTGCTCGGTGACCGTGTGTTCGACCTGCAAGCGCGGGTTGACCTCGATGAAGTAGTGTTGCTCGCCAGCGACGAGGAACTCGAAGGTGCCGGCGTTGTGGTAGTCGCCCTTCTTCGCCAGTTTCAACGCATCGCTGAACAGCGCCGCGCGCACCTTCTCCGGCAGGTTGGGCGCGGGCGCAATCTCGACGACCTTCTGGTGGCGGCGCTGCACGGAGCAGTCGCGCTCGAGCAGGTGCACGACGTTGCCAGCGAGATCGCCGAGCACCTGCACCTCGATGTGGCGCACGCGCGGCAAGAACTTCTCGAGGAACACGACCGGGCTGCCGAACGCCGCCTGCGACTCGCT
>JBDSBS010000515.1:0-7605 GCA_039921435.1 Planctomycetota bacterium
GGTGCACGCAGACCTGATCACGGTGATCCTGGCGCGCGGCATGCTGCAGCGGCATCCTGGCAAGGGCATCATCTACGACCTGCGCTCGAGCAAGGTCGTGCCCGAGGAGATCGTGAAGCTCGGTGGGCGGCCCGTGCGCGAGCGCGTGGGGCACTCGTTCATGAAGGAGACGATGCGCAAGAAGGACTGCATCGGCGGCGGCGAGCTGTCGGGGCACTTCTACTTCGCCGAGAACTACTTCACGGACTGCGGGGTCCTGGCCGCGATCCTGGTCATGAACCAACTGAGCGTGGAGAAGAAGACGCTCAAGCAGCTCGCCGATCCGTTGCGCAAGTACCACGGCACGGGTGAGATCAACTTCAAGGTCGCCGATAAGGAAGCACTCATGAAGAAGGTCGAGGCCAAATACAAGGATGGCCAGATCGACTTCCTCGACGGCATCTCGGTGACCTACCCGACGTGGTGGGTCAACGTGCGGCCGAGCAATACGGAACCGTTCCTGCGCATGTGCCTCGAGGCGGACACCAAGCAGCTCATGGAGCAGAAGCGCGACGAGCTGTTTGCGATCCTGGGGCAGCCAGTCGATCACTAGGCGCTGGCAATGGTCGCGAGCGACGGGCCATGCTTGCTTGGTTGCGAGCGATCGTGTTCGCTGCGCTCTGCATGTTTCCGCGCCCCTCAGGCTTCGTCACGCTACTGACCGACTTCGGCACCCGCGATCCCTACGTCGGCATCATGAAGGGCGCGTTGTTGCGCGCGCACCCCAAGGTCACCGTGTTCGACCTGGGCCACGACGTGCCGCCGCAGGATGTGACCGTCGGCGCGTTCTTCCTTGCCGCAGCCATCGACCGCTTTCCGGCAGGTACGGTGCACACGGCCGTCGTCGACCCCGGCGTCGGCACGCAGCGGCGCGTGATCGCGGTGGCTGCGCGCGAGACCTTCTGGCTCGCCCCCGACAACGGCCTGCTGACGGAAGTGATCGCTTCGGATCCGGCCGCCGAAGTGCGCGCGGTCGACATCGGCAACCTGAACCTGGCGCCGGCCTCGCGCACGTTCCACGGCCGCGACGTGTTTGCACCACTGGCCGCGTGGCTGGCCGGTGGCCGCTACGGCTTCACGGCGCTCGGGCCACGCATCGCCGATTCGGTCGCGATGTCGCCGCTGTTCGATGGACCGCCGCGCGTGGTGCACGTCGACGGTTACGGCAACCTGATCACGAACGTGCGCGCGCAGGCCCTTTCGGTTGTCGCGGCGGTGCAGGTCGGCGGTCGCCGTATCGCCGTGCACGGGACCTACGCCGACGTCGCGCCGGGCGACCTGCTCGGGCTGGTCGGGTCCTACGGCTTGCTCGAAGTGGCCGAGAACGGTGGCAATGCCGCGGCGACGCTGGGATTGCAGCGCGGCGCACCGGTTGAGTTGATGTTGGCCTAGGGTCGGCACGTCCATTACTTGGCGGTGGAGCGGCCATCGCGGACCCTTAGACTGCGCGCCCCGTCATGACCGAGATCTCGAGCCAGAAAACCGTTCGCCTAGTCGGTGTACCCATGGACCTCGGCGCCGGCCGCCGCGGCGTGGACATGGGCCCGTCCGCGATCCGCATCGCCGGTGTGAGCCAGGGCCTGCGCCAACTCGGCTTCTTGGTCGAAGACGACGGCGACGTCGGCGTGCCCGCACCCGAGACGCGCGACCCCGGCAGCGCCAACACGCGCTACCTCGAGCCCATCTACCATGTCTGCAACCGCCTCCGACTGCGCGTGCGCCGTTCGCTCGAGCAGGGCGAAGTGCCCGTCGTGCTCGGCGGCGACCACAGCATCGCGATCGGCACCGTGTCGGGCGTCAGCGAGCACTTTCGCAGCAAGGGCCAGAAGATCGGCCTGATCTGGGTCGATGCGCACGCCGACATGAACACTCCCGAGAGTTCGCCGAGCGGCAACATCCATGGCATGCCGCTCGCCACGCTGCTCGGCATGGGCCACCCGCGGCTCGTCGAGATGGGTGGGTTCTGGCCCAAGGTGTTACCCTCGAACGTTTGCCTCATCGGCATCCGCGACATTGACCACGTCGAGCGCGAGATCGTCAAGAAGTCCGGCATCCACGCCTACACGATGCGCGACGTCGACGAGCGCGGCATGCGCGCCATCCTGCAGGAAGCGATCGGCTTCGTCAGCGACGGCACCGCCGGCTTCCACTGCTCGTTCGACCTCGACGGCATGGATCCGCGCGACGTGCCCGGCACGGGCACCCCCGTCAAGGGCGGCATCAGTTGGCGCGAAGCCAACCTGCTCATGGAGATGCTCAGCGACACGGGTCGCATGACGAGCCTCGAGGTGACCGAGCTCAACCCCGTGCTCGACGTGAAGAACCAGTCCGGTGAAGTGGCCGTCGACGTGATCCTCAGCGCCTTCGGCAAGCGCATCCTGTAGCAGGCCAGGCGCGCGGCGAACGGCAGAGAAGCTCGAAGAGGCGCAGTGACCGGAAGGCGCAGAGAGACCGTAGCCCAGGACAAGCTTGGCCCGACCCAACCCGACCCAACCGACCCGACGCGACACCCACACGACCACAACGGCAAGATCCGTCGCTTGTGTGCCGGCCAGTTGTCTGAACTTCGCGTTGTCGTGATTCGGCCCAACCGACGGGAGTTCCTGAACAAGCCCGCGCCGAAGGCGCAGTCTTGTTCAGCCTTGGTCAGAAATCGATGCCGAACATGATTTCGGCGAACCAGCCCGTATCGAGCGATCCTTCGACGCGATTGAAGTTCAGGGCGCCAGCACCGGTCTCCGGGGCACCGTTCGTCAGATCGTAGTCGCCAGCGAGCACGAGGCCGCCACGTCCCGTGAAGGAGAAGAAGTCGGTGAGGCGGTGCACGATGCCGACGTAGGCCAGTGCTTCTTGCACGCGAACATCGCCGCGCAGGTTGCCAGTCGCCTCGGAGGTGCGCACACGGTATTGGCCACCGACGACCTCGCCGCCGATCATGATGCCGGTGCTAGTGCTCGGCCAGAACGAGAACTCGACGCGCTCGGGCGCCAGCAAGTCGAAGCGAATGCCCTCGGCAATCTCCCAGCTGATGCCCAGCATGGGCAGCCACGGCGCGTCCTTGTAGACCTGGTTGTAGCGCGCCCCGATCTTGAAGAAGAGGTTGGGCATTGCCCGGAAGGTCAGTAACGCGTGCGACGGGAAGTCGAAGTCCTTGTGTGTCAGCGTGGCGTCGGCGTCGGTCCAGACACCGGGGTTCGTTTCGACCTCGAGCAACACGTTCTCGTCGAGGAAGACGCCGAAGCCGAATCTCAGACCGGCAGCGATGAGCGTCTCGTTGGCGAGGTTCGGGAACGTGCTGAGGCCGTTGCCCTTCGTGCCAAACGAGCGCGAGAAGTCGTAGTGACGCGCGTCGTAGTAGGCGCCGAACAGCAAGTAGCCATCGGGGGAGACGATTGCCGGCACCTCGCCGTCGAAGTTGTAGTCGAGTAGGTCGAAGGACCCCGGCTCGTGGTTGATGCCGATCTCCGGAATCAGCCGCGCGCGGAACTCGATCTGCGGGTCGTATCGCTCGCGCCGGCTCATGAACTCACCGTGGGCGTCGGCGAAGACCGCGCGCAGCGAGTAGTCGACCTGGTCGCGGGGGTCTTGCTGGAGCCAGTTTGCTCCTTCGCGCAGCGTCTCTGGACGCAAACTTCCTACCCCGGAGGTCTCAGTGCGCGAGTGCACTGCAGGCAAGCGCGCGGCAGGCAAGTTCTGCGTGCCGAGCTCGTCCCCGATGCGCAGGGTCGAAGGCACCTCGCGCAACGAAGTACCGGTGATGGTGGCGGGTGCCTGGGCCGCAGATGTGGCGGCAGCAAGGCACGCGGCGAGAACGACACGTGCGTGTTGGTAGTGCATACTCCCTGACCGTTGGGGTTTGA
Source organism: Planctomycetota bacterium (assembly GCA_039921435.1). Taxonomy (GTDB): domain Bacteria; phylum Planctomycetota; class UBA1135; order UBA1135; family UBA2386; genus DASVAL01. The sequence goes on from JBDSBS010000515.1 coordinate 3,900, forward strand.
CCGGCCCGCATCCTCACCGGTGGGTGGTCGGATTCAAGCGCAAAGGTCAGCGCTGGAAGATCGGCAGGTATTGCTTGGGCATTTGCAACAAGATGCAGGCGATCGAGGTCGCCATTTCGTCGCCGGGTCCGACGTCGTTGCGCCACCGACCGTCGCTGGCCTGGGCTTCGAGGAGGTCTTTGGCCAGTCGCGCAAAGAACGTGCGGCAGCGGGAACCCCCGTACTGGTAGAAGGCCTGCGCCGCGTAGTAGTTGCCGTACCAAAAGTAGAAGTGCGTGCGGTTGTAGTCGGCGATGGTCCCGTATTCGCGGGAGAGAAACGCGAGCACGGGATCGTTGAGGTTGTCGTCGTGCACGCCGGCGCTGGCCAAGGCAGTGAGCCCGGCCGCGTTGATGGCGTACTCGGAGGGCTTGTCGTAGGCGCCGCGACCGTAGATCTTGTAGTAGAACAGGCCCCGTTCGCGGCCGCGTTCGACGCGGCTCTTGAGCACGTAGGCCAGGGCCCGGTCAATCGTTTCGGCCGGCACGCGGATCCCGATGTTGCGCGCCGCCCGCAACGCCTGCAGTTGGCAGACGGTCACCGACAGGTCGGTTTCGCGATCGAAGACGTTGTAGCGCCAACCGCCGGCAGCGTTCTGGCAGTCGACGATGAGGTTGACCGCGCGCTCGAGGGCCAGCTTGGCGCTCTCGGTCGCCGCCATGCCGTGGATCTCGGCCAAAAACAGCGTAGCGAACGCGTGGCTGTACATGCGCGTGCCGGCGTCGGTGAGAAAGCCGTTCTCCTGGCAGCAGCCAACCACGTAGTCATGGATGCGTCGCACGACCTCGGCGTACGTGCCGCGGTCGGGCAGATGGCCGCCCGCGAGGAACGCCATGCCACACAGCGCGGTGACGCCAAGGTGTCCGTGGCCACGCTGGGCCTGCGCGTCCTTGGACATCGCCTCGCCGAGCAGGATGTAGTCGTGATTCATCTTGTGGCCAACGTGCCCGGTCCAGCAACCGCTGGTGAGCTGGCGTTCGGCGAGCCAGGCGAGGCCGCGTTCGGCCGCGGCGGCGCAGACGGCTGCTTGCTCAGGAGCAAACCACGCCTCGTCGCGCGGAGCGACCGCGGCCGGGGGCGATGGTGGTGAGGGTGCGCGGCCCGGATCCTGCGACGGCCAGGTGAGCGCGGCCCAGGGCAACACGAGCCAAGTCAACGTCTGACGGAGCAGTGGCATGGTGGGCTTGGCGGCCGGGCACATCGACCGTGGGGCTCATTGTGGCGAGCCCGTGGGGATGCGCCAGGGGCACTGCTCCCTTCTCTCCCTTCTCGCGTTCGCGCCTGGCTCATTCGCCCGATCGACCGGCGTGTTCTGCTTGCGCGAGCCACCTCGCGTGCTAAATCCTGCGCGCAATGCTTGCCTACTTCCTCGGCTTCGATCCGGTCTTCCTCGTCATCCTCGGCATCGGCCTCCTGCTGAGCCTCATCACGGCAGGGCGCGTCAAGAGCACGTTTGCCCGCTACTCGAAAGTCGGTTCCCGCTCGGGTCTCAACGGCGCCCAGGTGGCACGCGCGATCCTGCAGGCGAACGACATCCGCGATGTCACCGTCGAGCCGGTCGCCGGGTCGTTGACGGACCACTACGACCCGCGGGCGAAGACGCTGCGCCTCAGCGAGTCGGTCTACGGCAGCACGAGCGTCGCCGCCCTCGGCGTGGCCGCACACGAAGTGGGGCACGCGATCCAACACGCCACCGCCTATGGACCCCTGAAGTTCCGTTCGGCGTGGGTGCCCGTCGCGACCATCGGCTCGAACGTCAGCATGCTGCTGCTCGGCATCGGGATGATGCTGGCCTACGGCGGCGGTTCACAGGTGGTCGCGTGGATCGGGGTCGGTGCCTTCGCATTGACCACCGTCTTCACGGTGGTGACGCTGCCCGTCGAGTTCGATGCGAGCCGCCGCGCGCTCGCGACGCTCGAGCAGAGTCGGGTGCTGGCGAGCGACGAACTGCCGGGCGCGCGGGCAGTGCTCAACGCGGCGGCGATGACGTACGTCGCGGCCGCCGTCATGTCGCTCATGCAACTGCTCTACTTCGTGATGCGGTTGCTCGACCGGCGCAACGACTGATCGGCGCCAGACTGCAGGCGCCCGCGGCTACCACTGGTCCGCGAACCACAGCGCCTTCGCCGCTTCGGCCTCGGGCTTGCTCGGATTGCACTCGACGCCGACTGCACCGCGGTAGCCGAGACTGTGCAGTTCCCGCAGCACGCGCGGATAGTGGATCTCGCCCGTGCCCGGTTCCGTGCGTCCCGGATGGTCCGCCACCTGCGCGTAGCCGAGTTGGTCGAAGCCATCGCGCAGGTGCCCGCACAGGTCGCCTTCACTGATGTGGCAGTGGTAGAGGTCCCAGTTGATCTTCACCATGGGCGAACCAACCGCGCGGCAGATGCGCACGGCGGCTTCGCTGCCGTAGAGGCAGTGCCCCTTGTGGTCGACGCGGATGTTCATCGGTTCGAGGATGAGCATGACCTGTTCGCGCTCGGCGATGGGAGCCGCCAGTTTGAGCCCGACGACGATCTGCTCGTGCATCTGTTCCTGCGTCATGCCCTTCACGTCGTTGCCGCCGACGACGCACATTTTCGTGCAGGCGAGCTTTTTCGCCGTCGCGCATGACGCCTCGATCTCGGCCACGAACTTCGCGTGGTTCTTCGCTTCGTTGAGCCCCGGCGAGAAGCCCCACGCGGTGAACTGCGCCACTTCGAGGCCGAGTTCCTTCGTCAGCGCCGCGATCGCGTCGATGTCCTTGCCGCGCCACGGCCAGAACTCGATCGCCGGGAAGCCGAGCGCATGCGCCGCCTTGATGCGGTCGAGGAACGGCAGCTTGCCCCACCACATCTCGCAGTTGGCGGCGAAGCGCGTCTTGGGCGTCGCGGCCGGCTTGGGTGGCGCGGGATCCTGCGCTGCCGCGTGCGGCAGCCGTACGGCGGCGAGGCCGAGTGCCGAGGCGGGAGCGGCGGCGAGCAGGTGGCGGCGGGAGAGGTCGATCATGCCGCTGGTATACACCGGCAAGCACTGCCGTTCTCGGGCAGTCGAAGCACGCGCGCCCTGCTATAGTCGGCCGCGAACCCCTGCCCGTCACCGACCGCCCATGCAACACATCTTCATCGGCACCGCCTTGCTCGGCGCCGCCCTCTCGTCCTTGCCCGCCCAGACCACGACGCTGTCGAGCAACGAGGTGCTGCGCATCCATTTCACGATTCCCTCGCCGCCGTCGCCGCCGCCCGACGTGCTGCAGTTCGGTCTCGGCCTGGTCACCGTCAACTCGCCGTACGCGACCCGCACCGCGCGTCTGTGGAACTGCGACACGCTGCTCGGCACGGCCGTCAGCCCTTCCTTCGGCACCTACACGGGCGCCCTCTCGCTGGGGGTGTGCAACAGCTGGCACGAAGCGGGCAGCGTGTGGAACTTTGACAACCCCGGCATCGTGCCGAGCTTCGCGTCGCTGCAGAACGGCACGATCCAGGGCATCATCGACCTGCAGCTCGGCACCGGTTCGATCACGCTCAACCTCGCGAACGTCACGATGATGCTCGTGCGCGCCACGAGTGCCAGCGGTGGCTCGGTGAGCAGCCCGGGACCGGTCGTCAACGAGGTCGTCGTCGTGCCGAAGTTGACGGGTCCGACGCCGGGAACGGCGGGCAGCGTGAACACCTGGGCGGCGACCGGT
>JBDSBS010000516.1:0-4843 GCA_039921435.1 Planctomycetota bacterium
GGCTGCCGAGCCTTCAGGTTCGCCGAGTCGAGGCAGGTCTCCGAGTCAAGGCCCCAAGGACTCGGCGTCAACGGCTGCGTCAACGCCCTGTGTCCCGGTGTCCCTGTGTCCCCGTGTCGTGTACAAGAAACGGCGACGCCTGCTTGCGGCAGCGACCGAGAAGCCGCAGAAATCGGCAAGAGGCGTGTCGTCCCCGACGCGGCCAGTTCTTGGCGGACAGTGGATCGAGGAGAGATCCCGTCCCCGCCAGCCGCAGCGCCATGGCCCAGCTCTGAGCGGCGCAGCGAACCTCCAAAAGGGAGCGTGCGGCGTGAAACCCCTCGATCTGCTCAGTGTCAGATCCAGACCCGCGCCGCCCCTCAGGGGCACGCGCCTTGTCCGCGCACCTCGCGGCATCTTGGCGATTCGCGCGCCGACGCTTCGCCGAAGCATCACGCACTCTTCATGGACTCTGCATGTGGCGACCTAGGTTGCATCGGCGTCGCAGGACGCCCACGTCGGGCAGCCGCGTCACTTTCCTCCGATCCGCAAAGCAATCATGGAACGTCACAACATCATCCGAGGCCTCGTGGTTGGCCTCAGCATCGGCGCCTTGGCCCAGGCCCAGGTCGTTGTCAATGCCAACATCACTACATCGACGACGTGGACCGCCAACAATGTCTACCAGCTCCAGGGCGACATCTACGTCGAACCCGGCGCCACGCTGACCATCCAGGCGGGCACCGTCATCGCGAGCACCACCAACAGCACGTTGGCAGTCTGCCGCGGCGCCCAGATCTTCGCCGACGGCACGTGCGCCGACCCGATCATCTTCACCTCCACCGCCGATCGCGCGACCTGGGCGGGTGGCAACCCCAAGACCGGGACCTTCCGGCAACTGGCCAACAACGAGTGGGGCAACCTCACGATCATGGGCAGTGCGTACATCTCCGAGAACCAGATCCCGAGCAACACCCCGGCGCCGAGTGCGTCCAACTACGCCGACATGGAAGGGTTGACGCCGGCCAACACGGCGCTCAACGACTACGGCGGTGGCAACGACAACGACGACAGCGGCAGCTTGAGCTACGTATCGCTGCGCTACGGTGGTCGCACGCAGGCCGTCGGCGTCGAGCTCAACGGCCTGTCGCTCGGTGGCATCGGCCGCAACACGGAGATCCAGCACATCGAGATCCTCAACACGCTCGACGACGGCATCGAGGTCTGGGGCGGCACCGTCAATTTCAAGTACCTGAGCATCTGGAACTGCGGTGACGACAGCCTCGACCTCGACCAAGGCTGGCGCGGCAAGGCCCAGTACGGCCTGGTCGTGCAGGGGCACAGCGGCACCGGGTCGCAGGGCAGTGGCATGGGCGACAACGCCATCGAAGTCGACGGTGCGGAGCTGTGCGACTATCAGCCCGTCACCACCGCGGCGATCTACAACTTCACGGTCATCGGCAACCCGCACCCGACCGCCGGCGCCACCGCTGGCGACCACCTGACTGCCTGGCGCGACAACGCCAACGTGCAGTTCCACAACTGCATCTTCATGGACGCCGGTGACAACGTCATCAACAACGACATCTCGGACTTCGAGAACGGCAACACGGGCTATGGCTGCAACGGCACGCTGAGCTGGATTGCTCGCTGGACGACGGCCTACTCCGTGACGTCTCCGGTCAATCCGTTTGCCAATCCCGGTGCCGCTTACACGGCGCAGGTCAGCGGCAACCTGATCGAGTTCCGCGACAACATCTTCTACAACAACCTGCGGCCTAACGCGTACAACGAGGCCAACTCGCGCAACGTGTTCGCCGGCGGTGGTGGCAGCAACAACGCCAACAACAGCATCGTCACGGCCCAGCCGATCACCTCGATCGTGCGCGGTCCCGCGGTGTTGCCCAACGGTGTCAACACCTCGCAGCCCGTCACCTTCCTGGATCCGACGCCGGCCAACAATGCGCTGACTGCCGTCGAGTTCGCGCCCAACAACGGCTTCTACACGCAGTCGCGCTTCCGCGGTGCCTTCAAGCACGGCAACAACTGGCTGTCCAGCTGGACCGCCACGGCCGCGTTCGGCCTGACGAGCAACTCGCTCGCCAACAAGGATCTCGAGAAAGAGCGCGGTGGCATCGTCGGCGCGCCCGTGCACTACACGAACGGCAGCTGGGCGGCCGGCACGCCCGTGACCATCGCCGTCGAGAACATCGACCCGGCGGTCAACGTCGGCATCCTCGTGTTCGGCGGTCCTCTGCAGTTCAACCTGCCGATCTTCGGTGGCACGCTGGTGCCGACTCCCGACGTGATCAATGTGATCGTCGGCGCTGGCGGCAGCGCGCAGTTCGCGACCTTCACGATGCCCGCTGGCCTGAGCGGCCAGACGTTCCACACGCAGTGGGCGAGCTTCGACACCGGCGTGCCCGCCGGTCAGTTTGCGTTCTCGAATGCGCAGTCGCACCGCATTCCCTGAGCGCCACTAGCGCCGGTCGGCAGGGGGCGGCGGGTGCTGCCTCCTGCCCCGCACTCCCGCATCCCCGCAGCACGCTCCCGGTTGCACATGAAGACGCTCTTCTCGTTGCCAGCAGTCGTTGTCCTGTTTGCTCTCCTGCCGACGCTGTGCTGTGCGCCGCGTGAAACCGCGCCGCAGGCCGAGCCCACGTCGCTAGCGAACCGTGCGGCTCCGGCGAGCGCTGCAGGTGACCCACCAACCCGCCCCGCGGATCCGGCACTGGAGCCGTACCGCCAAGAACTGCTACAGCTGGCCTTTCGCGCGGCATCGGCGTTTCCACTCCAGCCGCACCGCAAGAACCGATCGCGCAGCCAAGAGAAGGTCGTCACCACATGCTTCGAGCTCGGCCAGCCGCGGCTGGCCGTTGCCCTGGCGCGCAACATCGAGGGCTGGCGGCGCGGTTCGGCCTATGCTGACTACGCAAACCTGTGCGCCAAGCGCGGCGATGCGAAGTCCACGTCCGAGTACATCGCGCTCGCGGAACAGGTCGCCGACGAACAGGCCGACGCCGCCGATGCGCAGGAGTGGCGCAGTGACCTCATTCGCCTCAAGGTGGCGCGCGCGTACGCGAGCCTTGGCGATCGAGAACGAGCGGCCAAGGCCGTTGCCAAGCTCGATGCTGCCTCCAGCCATGCCGTCGACGAAGACTGGGCCCAGACGGCTGCCGACCACGTGCGTACCCTGACGCGCGAGGCGGTCGACGCCGAACTGGCGGCGATCGACGCGTCTTTTGGTCAGATGAGCCTCGGCCAACAACAGGTTGCCATGACGACGCTCGTCGGTGTGCACGAGCGGTTTGGCGACGACGAGACGCTGTGTTCGGCGATCGAAGCGCGGTTCGTCGAAACCTGGGTCCGTTTGCCACCCGCACTGCGACTCGAGGCGCTGCGAAAGGTCGCCGAGAGCGACTTCCGCCACGGTCGGCAGGAAGCTGCCTTGCGTCTGCTTGGGCAGGCCCGCGAGCTCGCGGTGACGCACACGTGGCGGGCCGAAGATGCAGTGCCGCAGCTGGCGAGTTTGGCGGCGGCGCGGTGCCGCATCGGGGAACGCGATCAAGCGCGCGCCGACCTCGAGGCGGCCGTGGCCGTCTACCACAAGCAGCGCGAGCAGATCGTCGACATCTATCGGGCCGGCACGGTTCGTTCGCTGGCACTCGCCTACGAGGACATGGGCTGTGCCAGCACGGCGCACGATCTGTGCACGCTCGCGATCGAAGAAGGCATGACAAACCCCAACTCGCGGCCGCGTGCCGAAGATCTCGTCGAGACGTGCGCGGCGATGGCCGTGCACGGCATCGAGCCATCGAAGGACCTGTGGGAGCGTTTGCGCCACATTTGCGAGGGCCTCGGCAACCCGTGGTGACCAAGCGCTGGCTCATCGGCTTCGGCGTGCTGCTCGTGTGCACAACCATGGCAAGGGCCCAACAGGCAGGATCCCAGCAGGCAGGTTCACTGCGAGGCGCCGTCTCGGACAAGGACTTCGCGGTACCCCTGCCGTGGGCACAGGTCCAGATCATCGAGACGGGCGAGAAGGTCGCGACCAACGAACAGGGCAACTTCGTGTTCAGCCAAGTGGCACCGGGCAAGTACACGCTGGTGGTCGGCAAGGAGGGCTACGTGCGCTACGTGCGGTCGGACGTGATCGTCGCGGCCGGCAAGCTCACCGAGGTCTCGGTCGCGTTGGCCGGTGACTTCGCCGAGATGGAGGAGTTCATCGTACGCGACGTGCTGCAGCTCGGTGCGGGCACCGAACTCTCCTTGCTCGACCTGCGCCTCGAGAGCGCTTCGCTGATCGACTCGATCGGCCAGGACCTCATGAGTCGCGCCGGAGCGAGCGACGCCGCCAGCGCCTTGCGCCTCGTCGCCGGCGCGTCCGTGCAGAACGGCAAGTCGGCTGTGATCCGCGGGCTGCCGGACCGCTACGTCAGCTCGCAGATGAACGGTGTGCGCCTGCCGACGGCCGACGAGGACAAGCGCGCCGTCGAGCTCGATCAGTTTCCCGCCGAAGTGATCTCGAGCGTGCAGGTCAGCAAGACCTTCACGCCCGATCAGCAGGGCGACGCTTCGGGCGGTGCCGTCAACGTCGTGCTGCGGGGCGTGCCCGAAGAGCCGTTCTTCGTCAAGTGGAAGCTCGGCACGAAGCACAACACGCAGGTGACCGGACGCAATCGCTTCTTGACCTACCAAGGTGGCGGCGTGCACGCGTTTGGCAAGAGTAGCAGCGAACGTGCGGTGCAAGAACTCGGCGAGAACTGGGACGGCTCGGTCGGCGTGTCGCGCGAGGAAGCGCCGATCGACTACAAGGGCTCGGGTGCGATCGGCGGCCGCGTCGACATCGGCAAGGGCTGGCGTG
>JBDSBS010000517.1:0-11005 GCA_039921435.1 Planctomycetota bacterium
AGCTCTCGAGTTCGAGAATGCCGTGGTCGTGCGCACGTTCAGCAAGGCGTTCGGGCTGGCGGGGCTGCGCGTCGGCTACGCGATCGCCTCACCGCGCATCGTCGCGTGGCTGCGAAGCGTCGGCAGTCCGTTCACGTGTGGCACGTGGAGCCGGGCTGCGGCGGTGCATCGTCTCGCGACGGGCCACGCCGATGTCGAGGCCTACGTGCGGGCGGTGGCTGCGGAACGCGAGCAGCTTGCGACCGTGCTCGTAGCAGCGGGACTGGAGCCGTTGCCGTCGGCCGGCAACTTCGTGTTCGTGCGCGGCGGTGATCCACTGTGGCTGCGCGATGCACTGTCGGGACTCGGCATCGCCGTGCGCGCGTTCGCTTCGGGTGTGCGCATCACGGTGCCCGGTGACGCAGCGGTTTCCGAACGGCTCACAGCAGCCGTCACTGCGGCGTCGCGGCCAACGGCGCTGCTGCTCGATCTCGACGGCGTGCTCGCCGACATCGACGGTCGCACCGCGTTGGCGAGTGTCGCCGAGCTGCAAGCGCTCGCGGCCATGCTGCCGATCGGCGTCGTCACGAGTTGCCCACAGCGCCTCGCCGAATCGGTGTTGGCGCGGCACGGCTTTGCGCCGCACGTGCGCGTGCTCGTCACGGCGGAAGATGGTCCCGGCAAGCCAGACCCGGCCCCGGTGCGCACGTCGCTGCAGAGGCTCGGCCAGCAATCGGCGTGGATGCTCGGCGACAACCCGGGGGATGTGCTGGCCGCACGGGGTGCTGGCGTGGTGCCGCTGGCCATCGAACCGCGCGGTATCGGTGCCGAGAGTCACGCGGAGCGGCTGCGCGAGTGTGGCGCGGCGCGGCTCGTCGCTGGTCTGCCGGGGGTGCTGCAGCTGCTCACAGCCTTGCCGAAGCGCTGACGCGAGCCAGCCCGTGAATCACGGCCGACGTCGGCCCCGTTCACCGCCCGCGCTGCTGCCGGTACCGCTCCCGATACTTGCGCGCCAGCTCCGTCTGCTTGTTGCGCAGGTCGACCTGCCGACCCTTCACGAACGCCACCTCGATGCGCGTCGGCAAGTCGAACGGATCCCCGTCGGCGACGAACAGCGTCGCGTCCTTGCCGACCGTGAGCGAGCCGATCCGTTCTTGCACGCCAAGGATCTCCGCCGCGTGCAGAGTGATCGCGGCAAGCGCCTGCTGCCGATCGAGCCCGAACGCAACGGCGGTCGCCGCGTGGTAGGGCAGGTTGCGGTCTTGGCTGAAGTCCGAGCCCGTTGCGATGCAGAACTTGACGCCGAGCTTGGCAAGTCGCGCAGGCAGCGTGAACGCTTCGTCGTAGGCGCTGTCGTCGCGCCGCGGCAACTTGTGCACGCCGTCGACGATGACGGGCACGCGCCGTTCGCGCAGTAGGTCGGCACACGCGGCAGCGTCGCGGCCGCCGACTACCACGAGGCGCAGGCTCCGGCCAGTCGCCCACAACACCGCCGACTCGATCTGCTCGAGATCAAAGGCGAGTACGAACACGGGCACTTCGCCGCGCAGGGCGGGGGCCAGGGCCGCGTGGCGGATGTCGATCGGCACACTGCTGTCCGCTGCGTGTGCGTCGAGCCAGGCGCGCGCGGCCGAGAACGCATCGTCGATGCGCTGGCGTGCACGCTTCGTCGCGTCGCCTTCGGGTTCGCTCTCGCCGGCCGGGCGCGCGCCACGCCGACCGCGGCGGCCTTCGTTCGACTGCTGCTGCGGCCAGGCTATGACGGGGCCGATGTCGGCTTGCACGGTGACGTCGGCGTTGGTCCAACCGTCGAGTTGCATCACCGAAGCGCGGCCGGGCAAGAGGCCACCGCTGGGAAACACCGCCGCCGCTAGCACCCCGTTGCTGCGCGCGATCGGGATCGCCGCCGAGTCGGGGTTGACCGCGACGATGGCGAGCGCTTCGGGCGACAGTTCGCCGAGTTCGTCGGTGTCAACCGCTTGGCGCACCATGCCGATCTCGACGAGACCGAGCGAAGTGTGGGCCGAGATCATGCCGGGAAAGACGTGCTTGCCCTCGAGGTCGAGCACGATGGGCTCGACGCCCGATGGCAGCTGCGGTTTGCCGTCGGCTGGCAATACGCCGCGGATCACGCCGTCGCGAAACCAGAGCGTGCCACCGAGCACGATGCCGCCCGAGATCGTGTGCAGCACAGCGTTCTTGAGCACGATGGGCACCGTCTGTGGCGGCGCCTTCGGAATGAGATCCTGCGCCAGCGAGGTGTTCGCGATCAGCAGCAGGACGGCGCCACGGGAATGGAACGAGTGCATCAGCGGCCTCCTTCGTGGGTGCGGCAGCAGTAGCTTTCGGTGAGGTCCTCGGCGGCCCAGTAGGCGTCCTTGGGATCGCCGTCGCGCGCCTTCTTGCCCTTGTCGGCGGCGACGGCTCGCTGCAGCAAGCGCTGTCGTTCGCCTGCGATCGAAGCGCGCGCCGCCGCGTCATTGGCCAACGAAAACAGCAGTCGGCCGTCGACCCAGGTCGCTTCGCAGCGCGCCGCATAACTCAGCGGATCGTCGGACCAGAGCACGACGTCGGCGTCCTTGCCCGCAGTCAGTGAACCCGTGCGATCGAAGATGCCGAGCTGCACAGCCGGGTTGCGCGTGACGAAGCACAGCGCTTCCCAGGGCTTGACACCACCGTACTTGACGGCCTTGCCGGCCTCCGTGTTGAGGCGGCGCGCATGTTCGTTGCTGTCGCTGTTGAACGAGACCAGCACTCCCGCCTCGTGCAGCATGGCGCCGTTCTCGGGGATCGCGTCGTAGACTTCGAACTTGTAGCCCCACCAGTCGCTAAACGACGAGGCGCCCATCGCGCTCGCGCGGATCGCGTCGGCGACCTTGTAGCCCTCGAGCACGTGTTGGAACGTGCCGATCTTGAAGCCGTGGTCCTCGGCGAGTTGGCACAGCATGAAGATTTCGTCCTGACGGTAGCTGTGGCAGTGCACGCGGCGCGTGCCGGCGAGAACTTCGGCGAGTGCGTCGAGCTCGAGGTCGCGCCGCGGCGGCAGCACCTTGGCCCGCGCTACAGGCGCCAGGCGTTCGTAGGCCGCGCGCCCGTTCTGGTAGGCGGCGGCCGCAGCGAGGCGATCGCGCAGCAGTGCTTCGACGCCCATGCGCGTGTTTGGATAGCGCGGGTTGGCTTCGTTGCCGTTGACGCGCCGCGGGTTTTCGCCGAGCGCCCACTTGATGCCGGCTGGCGCCTTGGCGAGCCGCATGTCGTCGGGATGCAGAGCGCCGTAGCGAACCTTCGCGGTATTGCTCTGACCGCCGATCGCATTGGCCGAGCCGTGCAGTTGGTTGACGGTCGTGACGCCGCCGGCGAGCTGGCGGTACCAGTTGCTGTCGTCGGGATCGATGACGTCCTCGATGCGCACCTCGGCCGTCACGGCCTGCCCGCCTTCGTTGATGCCGCGCGAGATGCCGGTATGCGAGTGGCAGTCGATGATGCCGGGGGTCACGTGCTTGCCAGCCGCATCGATCACCTGCACACCCTCGCGCAACGTCGGCATGTCACTGCGTGGACCGGCGAAGACGATGCGACCGTCGCGTACGTAGATGGCGCCGTTGCGCAAGACGCCGCGGCCGTCAGATGGCCACAGGGTTGCGCCGACGATGGCGAAGTCCGTCGCGGCCGGTGGTTGCACGAAGCCGTAGCCGCCCAGCGGCACGGGCAACGGGTCGAGCGAAGGTGGAGCCGGGCGATCGTTCTTCGCCTTCTCGGACTGCACCTTGTCGGACTGCAACTTGTCGGACTGTGTCTTGTCGGACTGTGTCTTGTCCGACTTGGCCACCTCCCGCGAGCTGCGCGTGGCGCGCACGGCGAGCGAGCGGCCATCGGGAGCCGTGCAGGTTCCTGCCAGCTCCTCCCCTTCGCGGTAGCAGCGCAGCCAGAACACACCGTCCTGGCCAAGTGCCGGGCCGCTGAGGCGGCAGTCGAACTTGGCCGACTCGCGGGTCATGCCGCTGACCTCGAGGGCAACGTCGCCGACCTTGCAAGTCAACCGAATGCCGTCGACGTCGAGCTGCGGCGCTGGGCCCGGCGCTGTGCCTGGCCAGCCACTGGACCACGACCAGGCGCCATCGAGGCCCAAGTCCTTCGCTGTGTTGACGACGTGGCGAACGCCGCCGACCCAGACGTCGCGCACCTCGCCCTTCTCGGCGAACAGGTCACCGGCCACGACAGTGAGGTTGGCGAGCTTGCCCGGTTCGATCGAGCCGAGTTGGTCTTGCACGCCCAGCAGTCGAGCGGGCACGGTCGTGAGCGCGGCGAGGGCCTGGTCGGTCGTGACGCCGCAGGCCATCGCCTCGCGCACGTTCTTGGCGAAGTCCTTGCGATCGCGTTGGCGCGCCGAGGTCCACGCGATCTGCACGCCGGCGTCGAGCAGGCGCTTGCTGTTGGTGGGCGCCTGTTCCCAGGACTGTAGTTGGCGCAGCGAGACGTTGTCGGCCAGCGCTGCCGTCGCGACGTCGGGCGCATCGGGGAAGTAGAGCGGCACGACGATCGGCACCTTCGTTGCCGCGATGGCTGCGAGCCGCCGGAACTCCATGCCGCTGCCGACGACGACCGGGGTGCGATCGAACTCGGCCGCGATGCGCACCACGCGCAGTGCTTCGAGTTCGTCTTGCACGTCGAACCACAGCGGCAACTGGCGTTGCTCGACCATGGCCTGCAGCACTGCCGAAGGTTGCGGCGCCGCGCTTGCCAGCGCCGGTTGGGCGGCGATGGTCTGGCTGCAGCGTTCGTACCAGAGACCGTCGTAGAGGGTCTGTCGCAGCAGCGCGATCGCACCCATTTCACTGTTCGGGTAGCCGTCGCGGCGCGTCTGTAGGCTGGCGAGTTGGTAGGCGAACCGCCGCACGATGCGCACGGGCGCGGTAGCTTCGGGTTCGTCGAGCTGCACGACACTGGCCGAGCCCTTGAGGATGCCGCCCGAAGGTGCGACGGCTGCCGCCGCGAAGCCGAGGGAACGCAACGCCGCGCGATCGGCTGCCGGCACGAGTGCGCCGTCGAGAGCGCTGCGCTGCGGCTGCACCGAGGGGTTCCAGTGTTGGCCCGCGACCGTGGGGTCGAGGGCAGGCACGTCGGTCGGCAAGAACGGTTCGACGAGTCCTGGGTAGATCGTGAGGCCACTGCAGTCGATTGGGCTGGCACCGGCGGGTGGCGGGGCGTCGCCGACGGTGACGATGCGCCCGTCCCGCACGACGACCGTGGCCCGTGCGAGCACCTGGCCCGGTGCGGTCACCACTCGCGCGTTCTGCAGCGCGTACCAGCTGGGATCGACGGTGCGCGGCCCGTTCGCAGGTGGCCCTTGGGCTGGGCTCAGAGCAAGGCAGGAGACGAGAACGAATGCAGCTCGACACCTCATGCGCGCAGCATACGCACACCCCTTCTCGTTCCGCGGTGCGCGAAGATCTTCTGCGGCGGGAGCAGGTAGGAAACCCTTCTGCCTCGTGAGCAGGGTGGGAACCCTTCTGCTGCGGGAGCAGGTTGGGAAACCTCGTCGGCTCTCGCGGAGCCGCTGCTACGGCGTGGCCGTCGAGATGCTGCCGAAGTGCGCCAGCACGGCGCGCAGTCGCGGCAGCGACACGGGCTTGGCCAGCACTTCATTCATGCCAGAGCGTAGGCACGCCTCGCGATCCTCGGGCGTGGTGTTCGCAGTCAGCGCGATGATCGGCACGGTCTTGCCCTCTGGGCCGAGATCGCGGCGGATCTCCTCGGTTGCTTCCACGCCGTTCATCACTGGCATCTGCATGTCCATCAGGATCAAGTCGAACTTGCGGCCTGCGAACAGGTCGCAGCAGATGCGACCATTCTCGGCCATGGTCACGGCGTGGCCGTCTCGCGAGAGCATGCGATCGATGAGCTTCTGGTTGATGGGGTTGTCGTCGGCAACGAGGATGTCGAGCGACCGCCGCGGCTCGGAGGGCGTGGTCGCGAGGGGCCCCGCAACCACTTCGGCGCCCTGCGGGCGAAGCAGAGTCGTCAGGCGCACTGCAAGTTCCCTCGCCGAAACTGGCTTCGCGAGATAGCCCGCAAACTGGCTGGTGCGACAGCGCGCCGAAGCGTTGGCCAGATCCTGGTACGAAGTCAACAGCAGGACGCGGCGCAGTCCGTGGGCCGCCATTGGCAGAGAGGCGCAGACCTCCGGATCGTGATCGGGGTCACGATCGTCGAGCAAGACGACGTCGAGATCGCCGAGGGCATCGCCACTGGCGAGCGCACGGTGGTCGGGGAAGGCCCTGGCCTCGATGTGCAACCGGCGGGCGATCGAAGCGATGGCGTTGCGCACGCTCTCCGAGCGGCTCACGACACACAGACGCGCGCCACTCGGCACGTTCGGTGGTTCGGGCAAGGGGCTCGTCGCCACCTCGAGAGGAATGCGCACGTCAAAGGTCGCGCCCTGGCCCACAGTGCTCTCGACCTTTATGAAGCCACCCATCAAGCGAGTGAGGCGTTCGGTGATGGAGAGTCCAAGGCCCGTGCCGGCGAAGCGTCGCGTGATCGAAGAGTCGGCCTGCGTGAACGGGGCGAACACTGCCTGCAGTCTGTCGCGGGGAATCCCGACGCCGGTGTCTTGCACGACGATGCCGATTTCGTGCACGCCACCGAGGTCGTGCAGCAAGGTGAATCGCACGCGCACGAGACCCTGTTCCGTGAACTTGAGCGCGTTGCCGACGAGGTTCGTCAGGATCTGGCGCAAGCGCACGTCGTCGACGAGGTAGGCGGGCGCCAGTTCGGGCGCCAGTTCGAAGACGAGCTCGAGGTCCTTGCCCTCGATGCGCGACGTCAGCGGCCGCAGGGCTTCCAGCACCAGCGACTCGATGTCCGTGGCTACTGGCGAGAGTTCGAGCTTGTCGGACTCGATCTTCGAGAGGTCGAGGATGTCGCAGAGAATGCCGAACAGGCTCGTGCCAGCATTGCGAATGACATTGAGATACTCGCGTACCTCGTCGGGGTCCTCGGTCTCGAGCGCCAGCTCGGCCATGCCGAGCACGGCATTGAGGGGGGTGCGGATCTCGTGACTCATGTTCGCCACGAACGAGGACTTGGCCCGGGTCGCTGCCTCGGCGGCCGCCAGCGCTCTGGTCAGGTCGGCCGTGCGGTCGCGAACGTTCACTTCGACGCGCTCCTCGGCGCGCGCGAGTTGCGCTTCGCGTTCCTGCAGCAGCGTCAGCATCGATTCGAACGACTCCGCCAACGCGGCGATTTCGTCGTCGACCGGCGGTGTCACACTGGCAACGTAGTGTTGCTGCCGCGCCGTGCTTTCGACGAGCGTGGTCATTGGTCGCAGCAGCCGCGCGAGCAGCCAATGCAGAGCGGCGAGCAGCACTGCCAGAGTCGTTGCCGCCGTTGCCGCGATGCTGCCGAGGCAGGCCTGCAATCGGGCTTGCACCAATGCGCCGGAAGAGCGAACGAGTACGCGGCGACCGGCTCCACCCGCGGCCGTTTGTTCCATCGAGGCCGACCCGACCCACTGCGCACCCACTGGCCAGGCGTCGTCAGACTGCAGGGGCAGCAGCGACGCGTCGCCGGCGGTGGCAATGCGACTGCCGTCGTTGCCATAGTACGCTGCTGCCTGTAGCGGAATCGTCTGGACCACCGTCGCGAGGAACGGCGCGAAGCCTTCGCTCGAGGTCGGATTCGCGTGGCGTTCCACGCCAGCGGCAACCAAACGCGCGATCCGTTCGAGGTCGGCGCGCAGGTTGGCCGAGATGGCGACGCGCTCGCGTCGGTATTCGTCGATGCCTGCGATTGCCAAGGCGATGCCGATCAGTACCGCGCACAGTGCGGTCAAGCGGCGCCGCAGGGACCCTTTGCGCACCTTCATGGCGTCATCCGACCGCGCCTCGATGTGGCGACGCAGCCCGACCTCGGCAGCGTGAACTGCTGGGGCGTGCGCGCGCCTCGCCGTGCCCTCCGGAGATTCCCTGCATTCGACTCGATCCTGGCATCGACAGGTGCGGGTGCGCACCTGTACCCGGCTTGCAGCTCTCGCTGCCAGGCGGCGTGCAACCTGTGCAGGATTGCGACAGTGCGCGTCAGGCTGGCGTCGTCGTGCGGCCGCCGTACAGCCATCGCCAACTGCGGCTCGCGGCGTTCCGGATGTCTTCGAGCACTAGGTACAACGACGGCACCAACAACAGGCTGATGGTGGTCGCGAACATCACTCCGAAGGCCAGCGAGATGCCCATCGGCACCAGGAACCGCGCCTGCACGCTCTTCTCGAGCAGCAGCGGCGTGAGGCCACCGAACGTGGTCAACGACGTCAGCAGGATCGGACGGAAGCGCGCGGCGCCGGCTGTGCGCACGGCCTCGAACAGCGTGTCGTGCTCGTCGCGGCGGTGGTTGATCCAGTCGACGAGCACGATGTTGTCGTTGACGACCACGCCAGCCAGCGCGATGACGCCGAACATCGACAGGATGCTCAGGTCGAAGCCGAGCAGCATGTGGCCGGCGAGTGCGCCGACTAGCCCGAACGGCACGGCGGTCATGATGAGCAGCGGCTGCAGGAACGACTTCAGCGGTATCGCCATCAGCGCATAGATGAGGAACAAGGCGATGACGAAGCCACCGGCCAGTGAGGCGAGCAGGTCGTTCTTCTTCTTCTGGTCGCCTTCGAAGGCCCACGCGAGGCCTGCGTGGCGGTCGACGAGGGCGGGCAGCACCTTTGCGCGCAGCAGTGCGTTGATCGCTTCGGCGCTGGCTTCGGGATCGCTTTCGTCGATCTCGCCGCTGACGCGCAAGGCGCGCTTGCGATCGACTCGGTGGATCGACGAAAACGAGCGCCCGCTGCGGGCCGTCGCCACCTCTTGCAGCGGCACCTCGTCGCCAGCGGGTGTGCGGATGCGCAGCGAGTCGAGGTCGCTCAGCGAGCGGCGACCGGCTTCGGGATAGCGCACCATGACCTTGACGTCGTCGCGGCCGCGCTGCACACGCTGCGCCTCTTCGCCGTAGAACGCCTGGCGCACCTGGCGGGCCAGGTCCTGCTGGCTCAGGCCGAGAGGCTCTGCCGTCGGGCGGATGCGCAGCTCGAGTTCGCGCTTGCCGAGGCGGAACGAGTTGCTGACGTCCTTGACGTCCGGCATCGAACGCAGCTCCTGTTCGAGATCCTCGACCGCTTCCCGCAGCACCGTCATGTCGGCGTGGTAGAGCTCGACGTCGATGTCCTTGCCCGTGCTGAAGAACGAGGTCGTGAACTGCAGGTCGACTGCATCGGGAATCGCACCGACGCGTTCGCGCAGCCGGCTCATGATGTCGTTCGACGCGATCGTGCGCAGCTCGGACGCCAGCAACTGCACGTTGACTTCGGCCAGATGCGAACCCGATTGGAACTGGGCATCGCGCTGCCCACCGTTGCGCGCCTGTTCGACCGAGTACGGTTGCGAGCCGACCGTGGCGAGCATGTGCTGCAACACCGGTGGTTGACCCGGTGCGTCGAACTCGGTGCAGACGTCGCGCGCCGCCGTCTCGATGCGACCCAGGATTTCGCCGGTGACCTGTACGGGCGTTCCTTGCGGCATGGTCAGCGACACCACGATGTTGTCGCCATCGACGGTCGGGAAGAAGACGAACCGCGGGAAGCCCGCGCTGGTGCTTGCCATTGCCAGCATGAGCACGACGACCGCACTCGAGATCGTCAGGTAG
Source organism: Planctomycetota bacterium (assembly GCA_039921435.1). Classification (GTDB taxonomy): domain Bacteria; phylum Planctomycetota; class UBA1135; order UBA1135; family UBA2386; genus DASVAL01. The sequence goes on from JBDSBS010000517.1 coordinate 9,664, forward strand.
CGCCACCGCAGGCAGCACTCGAGAACGGGTTGGTAGAGCTTCTTCACGAACCAGTCTAGACCAGCTTGGAATCGGCCTTGCACAGCGCCCCACAGGCGCGCGGGCAGCCACGGGAGGTGGCCCCGAGGCTCGACGCGGATCCTCGCCAGGTGGGCTGGCAGGCACAGCTGCGATTCGACCAAGCTGATCAAGAGCACCGGGATGACGATCAGCGGGATGACGCGCCAGATCTGCGCATCCGAACCGGGGATCGAGAATAACATCGGCATGAACGCCGCGACCGTGGTCATCACCGAAGCAAACACGGGACTGCGCACGCCGGCCGCGCCGCGCAGCGCCGCGAGCATGGGCGACGCGCCCTGGCTGCGATGCAGCACGACGTTTTCGCCGACGACGATCGCGTCGTCGACGACGATGCCGAGCACCAGCAAGAACGCGAACAGCGAGATCATGTTGATCGACACGTCGAACACCGGCATCAACGCGACGGCGCCGAGGAACGCGACCGGGATGCCGGCCGCCACCCAGATCGCAACGCGCAGCTGCAGGAACAGGGCCAGGATCACGAAGACCAGCACGAGGCCCTGCATCGCGTTGCCGAACAACAGGTCGATGCGGCCCTTCAAGATCACGGACTCGTCGCGCCACGTCGTCATCTGCACGCCGGGCGGCAGGATGCGCTTGCCTGGGCCAGCGACCCAGTTGCGCACCGCGGCCGTGACCGCGATCGCGTCTTGTTCGCCGACGCGGAAGACCTTCAACAAAGCCGCCGGGCGACCGTCGAAACGCGCCATGAGGTCGTCGTCGGCGAACCCGTCGACGACGGTCGCGACGTCGCCCAGCCGAACACGCGTGCCGTCTGGCTTCGACAGCAGCACGAGCTCGGCGAACTGCTCGCCGCGGTAGGCCTGGCCCTGCACGCGCAGCAGGGTCTGGCCGGCTCCGGCCTTGATGGCACCGGCCGGCAGGTCGAGGCTGCCCGAGCGCACGGCCTTGGCGACGTCGTCGAAGGTCAGCGCGTGGCGCCGCATCGACTCTTCGCTGAGTTCGATCGCGATCTCGTACGGCCGCACGGCGGCGAGCTCGACTTGGGAAACTTCGGGCAGGGCCGACAGCGCTTCGCGCGCCTGCTCGGCAAGGCGTTTGAGCGAGAGCTCCGGCACGTCGCCGTAGATGGAGACGTTGATCACCTCCTTGCGCACGACGAGTCGCGAGACGATCGGGGCTTCGGTCTCGGCGGGCAGGTTGGTGATCGCGTCGACGCGGTTCTTGATGTCGTCGAGTACGCGGCCGATGTCGGCGTCCTGCAGCGTCTCGACGACGACGAGGCCGACTCCTTCAT
>JBDSBS010000518.1:0-5267 GCA_039921435.1 Planctomycetota bacterium
ACGCGCGGCGATGCGAAGTTCGACCTCGACGGTGCGTCGGGCACGTTGGCCTTCTACGCCCAGCTCGGCGCCGCCCTACCCGCTGGCAACAGCCTGCCCGATGGCGATGGCGTGCAGCTCGGCCGCACGCCGCGCTTCTACGGCCAGCACGTGCTGGTGCCGCGCCCTGGCGTGGCCGTGCACATCAACGCGTTCAACTTCCCGGCCTGGGGCATGGGGGAGAAGATGGCTTGTGCGCTCCTGGCCGGCGTGCCCGTCCTCGAGAAGGCCGGCACGCCGAGCGCGATGCTCGCCTTCCGCCTGGCGCAGATCGTCATCGAGAGCGGACTCGTGCCCGAAGGCGCCTTCCAGTTCATCCCGGGTTCGATCACCGGCATGCTCGACCTGCTCGGCCCGATGGACATGGTCGCGTTCACTGGCAGCGCCGCCACGGGTGTCAAGATCCGCAGCAACCCGCACCTCATCGCGCGCAACGTGCGCGTCAACATCGAGGCGGACTCGATCAACTCCGCCACGCTCGGCCCCGATGTCGAGAGCGGCAGCGACACGTTCGAACAGTTCCTCGCCAACGTCGCCGTCGACATGACGCAGAAGGCGGGCCAGAAGTGCACGGCCGTGCGCCGCATGTTCGTGCCCGAAGCGATCGTCGGCGAAGTGCAAGAAGCCCTCGTCGAACGGCTGCGCGCCGTGCGCATCGGCAATCCACTCGACGTCGAGGTGCGCATGGGACCGGTTGCAAGCCAGGCCCAGCTGCGCGATGTGCGCGCGGGAATCGACCGCCTGGCCGAAGTGGGTGAGGTGCTGCTCGGCGGTTCGGCGCCGAGGCCAGGCCCCGGCTACTTCGTTATGCCGACCCTGCTGCGCGCCAAGACCGCCGATGCTCAGGTCGTGCACGAACTCGAAGTGTTCGGCCCCTGCGCGACGATTGTGGCGTACTCCGGTGCTGTCGACGACGCCATCGACCTCTGCAATCGCGGTGGCGGGGGTCTGGTGTCCAGTGCCTACAGCGATGACCGGACCTTCGTCGAGCGCCTGGTGCTCGGTATTGCCCCGTGGCATGGCCGCGTCTGGCTCGGCAGCGAAAAGACGCACGGGCAGGCGATGGGACCTGGGGCCGTTCTGCCCGCTACGATCCACGGCGGTCCCGGACGCGCCGGCGGAGGCGAGGAGCTGGGGGGCATGCGGGGCCTGCAGCCGTACCTGCAGCGCACTGCAGTCCAGGGCGATCGGGCCGTTGTCGCTCGAGCCTTTGGAGCGTCCCAGCCACAGTGAGGGACTTCCCTTAGGGCATGGCCCGAATTTCGGCTGACTCGGAAATAGCACCGAAATCCGGAGAGTAAGTCGAGCCAGCCTCGATGGGGTCGGGCGTATCCAAAGACAGCCCGGTCAGTCCCTTTTGAGGAATCCTGAATGCTCACGGTTCTCCTGGTTTGGTGCATCGCCTCGTTCTTGATCGCTCCGCTGGTTGGACGAGCCATCCGCGTGTCACGTGTAGAAGCGGTGCGACTGCGCGCCAGGAGTCGCGCCAGCGAAGGTCAGATCGCCGGAGTGGCTTGACCGAACGCGTTTGACGACGGATTGGTGGGTGCTGAAAGACCGTGATGAGCAAGCCGAGCTCCGCTCTGTTGCTTGCTTTGGACGTTTCCTGCCTCGTCCACTCCCACCGTGCGCGGGCGTCGTGGCGTCGAGCTTCGCCACTAAGCTGGAGGCTTGCAGGACGCGCGGACCACCCGACCTCGCGTGGAGCGCTGGCCTCTGACAGGCAGGGCGCCACAGGCAGGGCGCCAAGAGTTTGGCAGCTCGTAACTGACCGATCCCGGAGGCTCTCGCAGCGAGGTGGTGGGCGTTACAGGAGTCGAAGCCGCAACGCTTCGACCTGGAACCCGCACCGTTGCAGGGTTCGCAGGTGAGGTCCGGGGCGCTGACATTGCTGGTGACAGTGGACGCGCCGGGAACCTGATCGCGCACGCCGCGGCGGCCGTCCGCGCGCTCCTCGCCGCCGGGCCGCCGCCCCTGCCTGACGACCTTAGCGCCGACCTCGAACGTCTGTTGGCGCGTGGCAGGAGGCAACCATGATCGGCCCCGCCGAAGCCCGCGCCCGAGCTGCGGCCGTCGCGCGGTTGCGCGAGCCGTTCGAGTTTGAGCACGGCCTGCTGCCGGCGCCGCGCGCGTTCATGGTCGCGCTGCGAGCCGAGGTCGAGGCTGCGGTCCACCTGCTGGGCGAGGACGGCGCCGAGCACTTCTTGGCCAGCAAGTGGGCTCGCGACCGCGCAGCCATGCGCCGTGCGCCAGGTGCGATGCGCGCGCAGCGAACACGACCACGGCGGCCGAGAGCTTGCCGGCCGCGGCATCGCCCGCATCCGGTGGCTCGCCCGCGTGCACGCCGACCTGCCCGCCGCCCGGTCGCGGTGACAGCCGCGAGGAACGATCCCGACCCGGCCCACGAAACGGGGCCGGCCCGACCCTTGGCGGGGTCGAGCCGGCATAGCACCACCTGGGAAAGAGGAGCCGATGCAGAATAGCGCCACGTTGGACCGGTGGCAATCCGCCCATCTTGCCGATCGAACCAGGCTGCACCGGGCACTCACGCTCGCACTGGATCCTGCCGCCGGCGAGGGCGAGCAGCAGGCCGCAGTGCGGGGGTTTCTGCGCATCGCTCGGGCCCGCGGCTGGAAGCTGCCGCAGCTCCTCGCGGCGTTGGGGACGACGACCATCATCGGGGTCGAGCGCGCGCCGGTTCCGCCTTGGGGCTGGACGGTGGCCATCACGTTCGGCAAGTACCGCGGCTTGACCGTGGGCGACATCGCGAGCCGCGACCCGCACTACCTGCGTTGGTGCCTGAGCGAAATGCTACGGCTCGACATCGACGTAAGGCGCGCGATGGAATGCGTGCTGCGGTGGCTCGATGGCCAGGGCGGTGCCCAATGACCACTACCGCCCAGTGGCGCCGCGTCACAGCCCAGAACCGTTGCCCCATCTGCGACCACGACTCGTGGTGCAGCATCGACGAGGCCGAAAGCACGACGTTGTGTATGAGGAGCGAGAGCGACCGGCCGGCGCCAATCGAGGGTTGGTTACACCACAAGCCCGACCATCGACGAAACGGGCACGTACCACCCAGGCCGAAGCAGCCCTCCGGCGTGGACTGGTCCGCGATGGCCCGTCGCTTCGCCGAGAACATCACCGACGACCAAGTGCAGCAGCTTGCCGGCAAGCTGGGCGTCGACCCGGTTGCTCTGCGCGAGCTCGGCATCGGTTGCAACGGCGAGGACTTCACGTTCGCGATGTTCGGGTCCAACGGCTCTTGCTGCGGCATCCGCACTCGCGCGCCGGACGGCTCGAAACGATGCGTCAAGGGTTCCCGGCTCGGCATCGTACGGCGACTCGAGCCCGACGACGGGTTGCTGCTCGTGTGCGAAGGCGAGAGCGACGCGGCCGCGGCGCTGTCGTACGGCTTCGATGCAATAGGCACACCAGGCGCCGGCCAGTCGGCCGACGTTGTCGCCGGCTACGCGAAGGGCCGCGACGTGGTCGTCGTGGCCGATCGCGACGACGCCGGCGCCAGGGGCGCCACAAAGCTGCAGGAAGCCCTCGCCGGCAAGGCGCGTTCGGTGCGCACGATTCGGCCGGTCGAGCCGCACAAGGATCTACGTGCGTGGCGCATCGCTGGTGCCACCCTCGAAGACATCAATCGGGAGATCGAAGCGGTGAAGCCAGCGCCATCGAAGGCGGCACGCAGCGGAATGAGTCCGGCTCAGGTTCTCGACCGATGGCAGCAGGACGGCGCGCTCGAGCACGAGCCGACCGGCATCGGCAAGTTCGACGCGATGACGGGCGGCGGGCCTGCCTACGGCACGCGCATGTTCTTGCTCGGCGCCCCGGATGCCGGCAAGACGGCGTTGTTGTTGCAGATCGCCGACAACTACCTGCAGCGAGGCATTGCCGTCGGGCTCCTGGGTGTCGACGAAGAACCTGGAGATCTTCTACAACGGATTCTACAGCGACGAGGCTGGACGCGTGGGCAATGCGAGCGCCGCGATTCCAGGGACCTCGCCGGCATGCGTGGCCGAGTCGAGGCACTGCCGCTGCGGCTCTACGATTCGACCTGGACGATCGAGGCCGCTGCTGCCGACCTGGCTGCGTTCGCGAAGGAGCAGGGCCTGTGTGCCATGCTCGGCGTCGACTCGATTCAGACCGCCGGGAGCGCCATCGAGGCGCAGGACGGCTCGCGGTATGAGGCCGTGACACACCGCGTGCAGGCGCTGCGCAAGGTGGCGGACGAGTACCGCCTGATCGCGATTGCTACGTCGGAGATGTCTCGCTCGTCGTACCGAACTGCGGTGTCAACGGACACGACCAACGACATGGCCGCGGCGAAAGAGTCGGGAGCCGTCGAGTACTCCGGCCGCATCATCGTCTCGCTGCGCAACATCGAGAACGAGAGCGACCTCGTCGAGCTGCGCGTCGTCAAGAACAAGCACGGGCCATCGCACCGACGGGAGGAACAGGGCATCGTCCTTCGCATTGACCGTGCTCGGCAGGAGCTGGTCGAGACCGATTACGAACAGGCGCACGGTGACCCGCAGAATGAGGCTCGATCGGCGAGGCGGGACCGCCAGACCATCGAGGACGCGGCTCGATTGGCATGTGTCATCACGAAGCACGCGGGCACCGCGGCGCGACGCATCGAAGAGATCGTTTCGGCGTCGACGCCAGGCCGTATGGGGCACACACGATTCGGCGCGGCGCGCGGCATGCTCGCCGACGCCATCGTCGAGCGCCCCGGCGTCCGCACGCAGGTGCTGCTCTACCTGGACGGCACCCGGATCGCGCCCGAGGTTCTGGATGCTGTGCCGCTGGTCCACCGCCCCACCGTGACAGCTACCAGACCGCCAGCGGAGACCCCAACCGACGCTCCCCGGCCCCCTTCTGAGGGCAGTTGCCCCGAAGCGCCCCGAGGTGCCCCCAATGTTTTCGGGGCACCTGGCACATCCTCATCGAGAGAGAGTGCACACGCCCCCCTTATAGGGGCGGGGGCACCTCGAACGGTGTGCGTCTCGATGAACACGAGCCAAGTTGAGCCGCCCCGGACTGAAACCCGGGGCACCTCAGATGCGATCGACGACGGACGCCCCGAGTGGCCCGGCGGCAGCCGATCGAGGACCCAGCGATGACTGCGACCATCCTTCAACAGACCGGCGCCTACCGGTTGCTCTCCAGCCTGTTGCCGCTCGCCTGGCCCGACCGCGCTGCCGCCCTCCGTGCAG
>JBDSBS010000519.1:0-2884 GCA_039921435.1 Planctomycetota bacterium
AGGTGCCTCGCTGGATGAGGGCCACGTCGTCGGCCTGGAAGCCGGCGGCGTCGTAGTCGGCCTGTTCGCAGTCGCTGGTGGAGGTGTTTACTGGGTTGCTGTTGACATCGAGCACGGGCGCATAGACCCAATGAAAGCCGAGCGCTTTCGCCTGCTGCGCCGTGACTCGGCCCATCGCTTCGGCCAGCGCCGTCGAGCCAGTGGCGCCGACCAGCATCTGGTTGCCGAGTTCGCTGGCGCCACTGAGCCGGAACCAGACGCCGCCTTCGAAGTCGCCGGCCAGCAACAGCGGCACCTTCGCAGCAGCCTGCAGCTGCGGCACGAGCGCCGCGGCGTCGTCGACGGTGCCGAGGCTGAGGATCACGCCGCCGAGCCCGACCTCGCGCACCCAGCCCAGCAACTTCGCATGGTTGCTCGCTTCGCCTGCCCCTTGCACGCGCGACAGCGACCAGCTCGAGAACAGTTGCCCGGCCTTCTCTTCGAGGCTCAAGCTGGCGAGCAGTCGTTCCGCCGGGCCTGGCGACGCGGGGGCTTGTCCGACTGCCAACGGAGCGACACAGAGCGCGATGCTGCTGAGGACTAGAGCCTGCATTGGTAGATCCATACACGGCTCCCGCCCGTTGACGCGAGCCATAGCCCCAGTTCGTCGCGGTGCGGATACCCCAGGGGGACGCTCAACCCGTTCGCCGCGTGATAGAAGTCGCCCCACCCAAGGGCCCGACACGGCGCATCATGACATTGGCGCGGTTCGCCAGGTGATGGTCCGCGCCACCCTCGACGCAAAGGCGCGTGAATGCAAACGAGTGCCAGGGCTTGCAGTCGTCGCGCAGCAAGAACCGCGGCGTCTTGCCTGGCACGTTGAGGCCCCGGAAGCACGAATACACGCGAGGAACGCGAGCCAGTAGGTACGCCGCGGCCTCGTCGGAGACGTTCTCGGGCTGGCCGAAGCCGATCGCGAAGTCCGCACATGGAGCGCCCGTGAACTCCGCGACCCAATCGATCGCTCGGGCGATTTCATAGTCGAGAGCGGCGGTGTCGTGGATTGTCCCCAGGTCGCGATGCGCGAAGTTGTGGGCGCCGATTCGATGCCCCATTTCGAGCATCTCCCGAAGTTGACGCGAACTCAGACCCTGTGTGCCGCTGGGGCCCAACGGGCAGGCGCGGACTCCTGCCCGTTCGTGGAAGCGAAGGTACTGCTCGGTGGATCGGTCGACGAACGAAGGCACGACGAAGAAGATCGCCTGGACACCGACCTTCGCTAGCCACTTGGCGGCCTCGAAGTGGCTAGCCAGACCGTCGTCGATCGTGATGAGCAAGCGGTCTCGCGCGCCCTCCACCGGAGCGCCGGCGCAAAGACGATCCACATCAGCGGGAGTGGCCATTGTGAACCGCCCACGCGCCCATTCGACCACGCGCTCGAGCCGAGCCAAGTGAACGGCGCCGGCGATGTGAAAGGTCAACGCCCGAATGCCGCGCGACCCGCCGTAGAGATCCCGACGGTTCTTCGCCACGCGTCCTGTGGTCCGCCACCAATGTGCCGCAGCCCAGCCTTCCAGTTTCGCGATCATAAGCGGAGCTCCTCCTGCGTTCGTTCGCAGGTCCCAACGCGGCCCTTGCCCACAGCAGTCGTGAACTCTGCCAGCCTGGAATCGACGGTGTTCGCGACGCCAAGGTGCGAGGATCATCCACAGCCCTTTGGCGCAGACGAACCGCTCGGAAGCCATCCTCCGCGGCAACGCGCTCAGTCTACTTGCGGACCCATGATTCGCGCACGCACGCATCCTGCGATCGTGCCACGGTCAAAACCCGCCTTGGTAGACCTTCACGACCCAGCTTGCCGCGCGGTTCGCGAGCAGCACCTCGGCGGCCGGGCGGCGGCTCTTGTCCAACATCTTCCAGATCCTGAGACTTCGCCTGGACACGGCCATCGAAACGATGGTCACGCCAGCGGCCTGGAGGCGCGGCGAGTAACCGGCCATCAGCTCCAGGGGCGCATCAAAGTAGTAAAGCACCTCGTTGAATACGATCGCATCGAAGTCGCCAGCCGGTGAGTACGTCAAAGCATCCGCGCACTCGAACGTCGTGGCGTCGTCGCTCCTGCTCGCCGCCCTGGCGATCGCACTCGCGGCGAGATCGATCCCGACGTAACGCGCGTAGCCACTTCGCCTCATGGTCTCCTGCAGGATGCCCTCGCCGCAGCCGACGTCCAAGACTGCGGCTTTGCCAACGAGGCTCGATACGTACCCGGCAATCGCGCTGTAGTGCGGCAGCTCGTCGATGTGCCGCAGGCGGTCCCAATCACCAGACGAGTACTGGCTCTCCCACTGGTCACGGCTGAAGTGCATGCCAGAGAACGGCGACAGCCTGGCAACGAGGGCCTTCGCCTCCAGTGTGGCCAGTCTCGCCGCGATCCTGAGCATGTTCATGTGGGTCCGGGCCACCAGTTACCCCGTCGAAGGCGCGGTTCCAACCGCACTCCGGGGGAAGAAACGGGTTCGCGAACGAAATCGCGCCGGCGCGGGTGACGCCAGAGTTCCCAGTGAGCCTCCCCGCACCAGACTTCACCAGACTCCGGACGAAGCGAGCGTCACCCCTTCCCACCCTTCCCATACCGGACACACGGGATGCGCGGAACCTGGCACACGGGACAGGCACTGGGCATTGCGACCCCAACAGCGAAGAGCGGGATGGTGCTGGGGCGAACCACGGCCTCGACGCGGAGGGGGCCGCGCCGGACCACACGTGCTGCGCGCACCCCTGCCCGGCATGCTGGTGCCGAATGTCCCAGCCGACGCCCGACCTCCCCCGCATCATGCGCCTGCGCGAGCTGTTCCTCGACGACCAGCGCCGCACGGGGGCACTCGACGACTATTGGCGCGACCGC
>JBDSBS010000520.1:0-7393 GCA_039921435.1 Planctomycetota bacterium
TGCCAAGGCGCGCGGCAGGTTGCCTCGTCGAGCCATGGCCTAGCCGAGCTGGGCCATGGCTCGCAAGGCTTCCTCCCTGCGCGACTGCGTCGCGCAGGATCGGTTCTCCCGGAAGCGTGGTGTCCGCCACGCTGAGGACAGGTTCTGTCGCGCAACGCAGGCAGCGGGCGGCAGGGCGGTGCTTGTAGCCGTTCTCTCGTGAATGGTTCGGGCCAGGGCCTCGACGACTACATTCGGAGCGGTGCTGGGCGGCACGGTGTCCGGGCTCGGTTGGCGATTCTTCCAAGTGGGCCGATTTCGCGCGACGATCATCGGCCTGTCGGTGCACGTTCTGGTTTTCGGCTTCTCTTCGCGCATTGGCGACACGATGGAACAGCTCGCGATCTTCTGCGGAGGGCTCGTCGCGATGCTCGGCTCCGTAGTGCTAGGCATGGCTCGCGAAGCGCACGGCGAAGACTCGCCCGTCATCGGCTAAGGTTTGGGGCTAAGGTTTGCGGCGTTCGGCGGGTGGCGCTCGGCGGCTTCACGCGCTGCCCCGCAGGCGAGGTGCCACGCCATCCGCCGCTGCGTCTCACGCCTTGCTGATGAAGCCCTCGAGGTCGTTCTTGAGCTCTTCGAGGCCGTAGTCGGACACTGTGATGCAGCGGTAGATGATGCGTTCGAGATCTTCGGGCGTCTTCGGGTTGAGCACGTGCGGCGGGCTGTAGCTGAAGAAGTAGCTCATCGACAGGCGCTGTGTTTCGCCGCCACTCTGCCGGCCGGCGAACTCCCACGGCACCTCGTCGAACGGCAGGGTGCCCGTGAGGATTTCATAGATCATGATGCCGATCGCCATCACGTCCGCCTTGCTGTCAGTCAGCAGCAGCGGATTGTAGTGCGGCGTCGTGGTGACGATGGCGCGCTCGGGCAAGCGCATGGCCGGATCGAGGATGACTACCTTGCCGCTCGGCTTGACGACGAGGTTCTCGGGCTTGAGGTCGCCATGGTAGTCGAGTGTGCCCGCGCTCCGCATCGCCAGCAAGGCTCGCACGATCGCCAGAAACCAGTTGAGGTGGATACCCTCGAGACTGCGGATCTTCTCGCGCAGCGTCTTGCCCCGCACGTACTCGAGCACGAGTACGGGGTTGCCGTCGATGACGAGGCGGTCCTGCACCGCCACGAGGTTCTCGTGCGCGCAGCCGGCCAGCAGATCGCCCTCGACGCGCAACATCGCGTTCACCTCCCTCTCGTCGAAGAGGTCGATGCGCACCCCGCGCGGCTCGAAGAACACACCCTCGGCGGGCAATTCGTCCGGGCTTATGCCCTCGGGGGTGCGCCGAGACGTCACCTCCAAGAGGCGCGTCACCTGGCGTCCGCCGCCGGAAGAGGCACCGACCTTGAGCGCTACCTTGTTTCCCGTTGCCTCGTGTTGGGCGAGGTAGACGGAAGCAAAGCCGCCGCGCCCGAGGAATCGGGTGATCCGGTAGCCTTGCACGACCTCACCGACCGCAAGCTTCATCATCCGGTGTCTGTCCCTGTTGCATGCGGGAGGCGACTCCCCCCACTTGGCCAACTCTTCGGTATCTCCTTTTCACAAGTTGAGTTAGGACACGACGATCCCGCTTGTGAACGATGTCACCGGCGGTTGCCGGTCAACGGATCTCGAAGCTTTCGAGCGGACTTCGGCGGACTTGGCTCGACGACGCGTCGATCACGAACCAATGGAAAACCCCACTAGCCGCAAGCTCGGTCGCCAGGGCTCCGCAAATCACCCAGCTCGTGCCGACGATGCCATCGACTCGGCCGACCTCCTCGTAGGCTCCGTCGAGCAGCACGAGCGAATAGGGACCTGGGGAACGGGATTCTGCGGTCGGAGCAACACGCCATTCGAAACGCTCCGGAGAACTCGCCAGCGGCCCGGCGGGCACTTCTGCACAAAGGGACAGAAGAACGCCCTCTGGTCGAACCGATGAAGAAGCCGCAACATGCCGTGGTATGGGATCCAGATGGACAGCGCCCAGGATGGCGAGCCCGAGGCAGGCCACGCCCAGGGGCCTGACCCATCGGGGCCCGCGGCGCGTCGCGCGTCGCCGCGACACCTCGGCTGCAACCGCGGGTGCTACGACACGCCACGGCCGAGCCAGCTCTCGCCCATCGGGTCCAAAGCGCCTGGGTGCCGCGGCCCCTGCCCAGACATACCGATGCGCTGCAAACAGAGCCCACTTCGCCATGCTGTCATGATCGGAACAAGTCGACCGTCGCATCAGCGCTTTCCCACCGCGGCCATTGCCGCGGCCCTGCTGTGGTTCCTGACCGCTTGCAGCGGTGGCGGCGGCGGCGGTGCAGCACCCGACCTGTCGCCAACGATCGTCGCCGCTGCGTTCGCGGGTGCTGGCGCCACGCCCGCGGCAGGTGACAGCCTGCTGCTCTTCTTCTCCGAAGACGTGACGCTGGTGGCGGGAAGCTTGCTGACCGACGCGGACTTCGTGCTGTCGGGCAACGCGACACTTGGCACCGGCACGGTGGCAGCTTCGACGAACACCGCCCGGACGATCGCCATGACACTGGGAACCGGCGTCGCCTTCACGCCGGGCACGACGACCATCGGTCTCGCCCTGGGCAACGACGTGATCCGCGACGCGAACGGCCAGCTCGGCATCGACGGCACTCCGGTCACGATCAGCCAGAGCGACGGCACGGCTCCCACCATGAACCGGCTGACGATCGCCAACGTCGATTCGGAGCTCAACGGCACCGGCATTGCCGGCGGCCTGCTGCAGGTTCCGGTGAGCGGATGGACGATCGACCTGTCTTACACGGACAACAGCGGCATCGACACGGCGCGAACCCACATCGCCGCGAGCGTGGCCGTCCAGACCGCCGCCGGCGCGAAGGCCGCGGGCACCAACCTGCAGCCGTTCCTGACCGTGATCTCGGCGGGCAGCGCGCTAGCCAGCTATCGCGTGCCATCGACGATGATGTTCCCGGCGGGGCTGCTCACGCTGCGCGCCACCGTCGTCGACAGTTCGGGCCTGGGTTCGAACGAGGCCTCGTTCCCGGCCACGGTGCGACCCTTCTCGAACGAGCTGCAACCGTTCGAGACGACCGCCAACCCCCGACAGCTCTGGTTCCTCGACTTCACTCGCGACATCGAGTCCTTCACGACGAATCCCATCACGAACGGTGCTTCGGTCACTGTCAACAGTGGCGCCAACGGCCGCAGCGACTTCGAGGACATGCTGCGCGTGCTCGGCATCAACTCCGCGAGTCCGATCGCCAACGTGCGCGGCAGCGAGGACAGCAACGCCGTGGCAATCGACCGTTTCAAGACCACGCTGCTGGCCCAACTGGCGAGTCTCTACGCGGGCGCCAACGTGTCGTTCACGTTGACCCAGCCAAGCGGCACCTTCGGCAACAGTTCGAGCCTGGCGTACAACTCGTTTGGCTACTCGCAGATCAGCATCGCGGGTGCGGCCACCTCCAGCGGAGTGCTCGGCATCGCCATCTTCGATCCGTCCAACACGACGCAGAACGACAACACGAAGACCGACTTCAGCGGCCAACGACTGGGTGTGTTCTTGCACACCATCGTCAACGCCGGCATGGGCCCGCCCTCGTCGAGCGCGTTCCGCATGACCTTCGGCCCGTTCGCACCCGCTCTAGGCGGCATACCCATCGGCGCCGACGTCAACGACGGGCAACGGCTGCTCGGCACTCTCGCGGACACACGCACGACGCAGATCGACTCGGCACTCGCCGACCTGGCTCGCTTCACGGCGGTGGTCGCCGGTCACGAATGCGGGCACTCGGTCGGGCTGGTCGAGAACGGCCCCATGCCGACCGGCCTCTACGGCAACAGCCCGAGCTTTCCGGGCTCGCAAGACGGACACATCCGCACCCCGAGCCTCTTCCCCAACGGCGCCACGAACGTGATGAGCCCCTCGCTGTCCTACAGCTCGGCCGTCAACTCGGCGTCGGCCTTCAACAGTCTCAATCTGGCCTACCTGCGCGAGCAGGTCTTCTACGGCAACTGACATGCGCGCACTCTCACTGCTCTGTTTGTCCCTGTGGTTTTGCGCACTGCCTGCCCAGGATCTGCGGCGCGGCCTCGTCGACGCCAACGCCGTCGTCGTCGGCCGCCAGGTCGGCAAGACCGTGCACGACGAAGATCTCGTGCTGCACCGCGTGCAGGTGCTGCTCGATGTGCGCGGTGCGGCCGGCAACCCGAGCGTGACCGTGCTCGACTGGCCCAAGCTCTCGGTGCACCAGCGACCGACGCCGCGGCAATCGCGGCTCTACTGCCTGCAAGACGCCGCCTCCACTGCTTTGCGCCTGGGGCTGCCGACCGCAAACGGTCCGTACTACAAGATGGTCGGCTGGGCGGGCAGCAATCCGCTCGTCGGCGCCGAGCTCGAGCAGGATCCGTACGTTCGCTTCGCCCGCCTGCTCGCAGCCGGCGAAGCCGGCGCGGCGCCGATCGACACCGCCAGCGCGCTGTGTGCGCTCGCGGTGCAAGGCGAACCCGTGCTGCGCACCGAAGCGGCGCGCTTCTTGACCGAGCGACCCGACCTGCAGCAGCGCCTCACGGCCGTGCAGTGGAGCCAGCTCGTCACACGCGCTAGCGGCGAGATCGACGACGTGCCGCACAAGATCGCGCTCGCCGAGCTGTGCGCCGAACAACGGCTCGAGGGTCTGCTCGATGCGCTGGCCGTGTCGCTGGGCCAAGTGAAGGACGCGGAGTACGCGCGCACCGTCGGCCGCATCGGCAAGCTGCTGCACGGCGAAGGTGCGACGGCCAAACTCGAGGAACGGCTGCGGCTCATGGGCCAACCCGCGGACCGGGCCGCACTGCTGCTCGCCATCGGCGCGACCAACACCGACTCCGCTCTGCAGACCCTGCTGCGCCTCAACCGGACGGGCAAGGATGACGCCGTCGAGGCCGCGCTGCGCGAGCACCGTTCGCCGCAGGCTCGCGAAGCGGTCGCGCAGCGCAAGTAGAGCGCACGCGTACCGCACGGCATTCGGCTACTTCGAGCGCGCGCAGCGGCGCGCCAACCACCACGGCAGCGTGCCGAGCACGATGCCGAACACGAGTCCGAACACCAACAGCAGCGTCATCTGCGGAACCAGGATCGTCCAGGTCCAGGCCTGCACGGGACTCGTGAGCACGCGTTCGCTCATGGCGGGCAGGGCCAGGTCGGTGATGCGGTGCACGTCGAGGTGCGTGCCCCAGCTCTTCGTCGTCGCGAAGTACGAGAAAGCGACGATGACCAGTCGCTGCAGCACCAGCATCGCGAGCAGGTTCACGACGAACCGCTTGAAGCCGTACGCACGGCGGCCGCAGTGCCACGCGAACATCGGCAGGATCACGAGCGACGCCGGTGACGCACCGACGGCCCACACGATCCCGACCGGCGTCGCCGTCTTCTCGAGCGCGAGCCGAAGCGCGAGGTAATAGATCGACACGGCGACCGCAGCGAGCACGGGTTGTGGCGTAGCCGCAGGCCTGTTGCGGCGACCGAAGATCAGCAGCGCCGCGGCCGCCAGGAAAGCGGCCGCCGTGACGTGCCACTGCCACGCAGGTGCGTTGACCTCGTCGAGGATCCACACGTACGGCTTCCCCTCCGGGCCGCGACCGAACACGTTCGGCACCTCGAGCGTGTGCGTGAGGCTGTGGTCGAACAGCAGCACGTCACCGAGCAGGCCCATGGCGGGCAGCGCCAGCAGCATCGCGCAGACAGTGCGCCCTCGGCGACCCAGCGAGCCGAAGGTCAGCAGGAGCAGTGCTGGCAGCAGGGCCGGTGCAAGGAAGGGCAGGGAGTCGAGCAGCAGTTGTGCCACGGCCGGCAGGGTAGCGTTCTGCGCGCGCCTTTGCGCTCTCGCCGCAGAACGGCCGGTGAGCGGCCCGCGCGCCCAACGCGCTGCCTACTTGCGCAGTCGCCGGATCACCTGCAGCGCGTAGCCGCGTTCGAACAGTTCTTCACGCGCCTGAAGGTCCATAGCCACACGCAGCAGCCGCGTGCCGTTGCCGTGCCAGCGCTTGCCAGCCTGGTCGTCGCGCGGGTTGGTCAAGAATGCGGCCGGGCTGCCGTTCAGCGTCCACTCGATCATCGGCACCGGACCACTGCCCGCAAACAGCCCGAGCCGAGGCGCCTGTGGCCCATCGAGGTCCAGCTGCAATTCGAAGCCGCCGCGCAACAGCCAGCGCAGCTTGTCGTGTTCGGCGCGCTGCAGCGAAGCACCGGTCGGAAAGACGGCATCGCTGCGATCGGCCACCGCAGCCACGGCGGTCATGGCTGCACGCACTTGCGCATCGGGTTCGCGGTGCTGACGCCGCATGACGCCGAGCGACTGCGCAATCGGTTCGGTCAGCACGACGAGTCGTTCGCGCGGCGTCTTGTCCATACGCGCGGCTTCGACCAACACGCGGTCGAGCACGAGCAACGGTCCGAGTGCGATCGTGCGGTAGAGATCGCCGCCGTCGCCGCAGCAGCCGAGGCGCAGGCCTGCCCAAACACTGGGTCGCTCCAAGCGCCTCGCAGCATCGCCGCGCCACCACGGCTGCAGAACGCGTTCGCCTTCGATGATCGTGACGTCGCGCAAGCGTTCGCTCGAACTCGGCGCCAGCAGAATGCGCACGCAGGCACCGTCGCCGAGGCGAAGTTCTAGACCACCGGGGAACGGTCCCGCCGACTCGCCACTGCGCAGATGCACGTTGCCGTCAGTGGCGACCAGCAGTTCGCGCCCCGAGGGGAACGTCAACTTGACGCCGACCGAACGGCACTCGATGCGCACACCGCCCGACGTCGTGCAACCATCCGGGCTCCAATGCAGTTCGCTGCGCGGCTCCGCCGACATGCCGCCGTCACCGAGTCCGAACTCGGCGAGCAAGACGGGGTCCGCCGAACCCGCGAGCACTACTTCGGGCAACGGGGCCGGCAGCGGGCGCAGCGGGCGTGGGTCTTGGGAAGGGTTCTGCAGCAACAGGGCCGCCAGCAACAGGGGCGTCGTGAATCCCATCGTATGGGAGCTATCGACGCCGGGGGCGGGCCGCCATGAGTCGCCCTGGCCGTGGGACAAGGTCGCTGCGTGTCCGTGCTCCATGTTGCCAGTTCCACGGTTGCGTCACTCGCGGCGAGGTTCATGATCCGCAGCCTGGTGACAGCTTCCCTTCGCCGGTCAGTCGAAGGTTGGCTTCCCGTCAGTCCACCATGCGAAAGCCGTCGACGTTGGCTCCCCCGGTTCCAGTGACCGAAACTAGCGGGGTGCCAGCGACCCTGCCCGCCCAGAATCCGCGACGCCTCATGAGCGATGCCTTCAAGGAAATCGAGAAGCTCGAGGCTGACCTCTGGGAAACGGCCGACAACCTGCGCGCGAACTCGAAGCTGACCTCGAGCGATTACTTCATGCCAGT
>JBDSBS010000521.1:0-3075 GCA_039921435.1 Planctomycetota bacterium
CCGGGCGAAGCGTCGTGCAACGCGCCATCGCCGCGAGTGCCTTGGCGATCGAAAACACCATGTCTTTCGTGCGCGCATCTTGCTTGATCTGCCCATTGACGCGCATCGTGATGCGCAGGTCGCTCACATCGAGCGCATCGGCCGGCACCACGAACGGACCGATAGGACAGAACGTGTCCATCGCCTTGCTGCGCAGCCACGGATACTTGTGCTCGCGGTCGCTGCCTTGCAGCTTGCGCGCCGTGACGTCGTTGAGCAGCGTGTAGCCGGCGACCAGCGAAAGCGCTCCCGCTTCATCGACGTACTTGGCGCCGCGTTGGTCGGCGTCCGGGAAGCCCAGAATGAGGGCCAGCTCCGCCTCGTGGTCGACGCGCGTATCGAGCCAATGTGGGATCACAACCTCGGCGCCGTGTGGCACGAGCGTGTCCGGCAACTTGGCGAAGAAGATCGGTTCCTTCGGCGCCTCGGCGCCGAACTCGCGCGCGTGGGCGACGTAGTTCTTGGCCAGGCACAGGATCTTGCCCGGCCGCGGCACCGGCAGCAGAAAGCGTTCGGGCGCTTCCATCCTGGTCGCCTTCGGCAGCCGCGCGGCCAGATCGGCCTGGCGCAGCTCGCCGCGCGCGAGCAGCGTGTGCACGTCGAGCGGGCCGAGGTCGAACCAGCGCGGGCCGGCCGCACCCGCGGGATCCACCGCACCGAGGTGCCCAGCCGCGCCGCGCGCGAAGCGGAACCACGCCGGGCACGCGGGCAACACGAGCGGCTCGCTCGAACTCACTGACAGCGCTCCAGCGCCGCCATGGCGTAGCACGTGCAGAGCAGCGGGATGTCTTCGTACCAGCGGCGGTTCTTGCCGTTGACCCACGAACCGTCGGCCTGCTGCATGCCCTCGAGTTGCGTGCGCAGCGCCTTCTTCCAATCGATCTCGAGCTTGCTCGGCGCCTCCCCCTTCGACGAGTCACCGGCCTTCGGCTTGGCCGGCACCTGCACGGTCTTCAGGCCGGCGAGGTCGAGCGCTTGGGCCAGCACCATGTAGTAGTAGAACAAGCCCTGGTACTTGACCGCCTCGCCGAGGGCCGGATCGGCGCCCGGGTTGCTGGCCAGGTCCCAGTTCTGCTGAATCCACTTCACGGCCGCCTGCACGCGAGCGTCGTCGCCCTTCAAGCCGGCGAGCGTGTAGGACTTGAGCAGCGCATACGTCATCGAACCGTAGCTGCGCGGCACCGACTTGCCGTCGGGCTGCACGAGGTAGCCCGCGTTGCTGTTGCCCGGGTAGTACGAAGCGCCGCCGTCGTCGCCCGAAGTCGCGTCGAGCACAACGCCCTCGTGGTCCAGATCCGGCACCTTGCCCGAGAAGTCGTTGGTCGCCTTGAGATTCTGCGTGCGCTGCAAGAACACGAGCGCCTTGCTGAAGGCCTCGTGGTTCTCGGGCAGGCCCGTGGCACGCAGCGCCTCGAGCGAGAAGTGCAGGTTGCTGAGGTCGCCGCGCTGGCTGCTGCCGTAGCCGATCGAACCGTAATCGCGATCGCTGCGCTGGTAGCCACCCGCCTCGATGTTCTGGAAGCCGAGGATCGCGTGCTGGGCCTTTTCGAGTGCTTCCTGGTAGGCCGGGTTCTTGCGGTGCGTGAGTGCCGCCACGGCGACGCAGGTCGTGTAGTTGGGGGTGCGATCGCCGAACGTGCCGTCCGGCAGCTGGCCCGCGACGAGCCAGGCCAGGCCCTTGTCGATCGTGGCCTGCTCCTCCTTCGTGCGCATCGCCTGCGGTTTGGTCTGCAGCGCGAGTAGGCCGAAGCCGGTCATGCCGACGTCGGGGAACGAGCGCTTCTTCTCCTCGCCCTTGTCGTTCTTCGTGACGATCATCATCGAGAAGACGCCGTCCTTCTGTTGCTCGAGCAACCAGCCGAACGCCTTCTGCTGCGCTGGCGTAAACACGGCGACCTTGTCCTGCGGCGCCTGGACCGACTTGTCGAGCAGCCGGTTGGCGACCTGGCAGGCCACCAACTGCACAAGCGCATCGACGGCATCGCTGCGCACGAGCGACCCAGGTGCGGCAACCCATGCCTTGACCTGCTGGCTCTGCACCTTGGCCAGATGCTCAGGGAACACATCGGCGCGCACCTGATCGAGGACGGCTGAGACGACCTGGCCGAAGGCCTGTACTTCACGGCCCTGCCGCTCTAGCCAGCTGCGCGCGTGGGCTGCTTCCTCGCGAAACTGTTCGGGCGCCACGGCAACCGAGGTCAACGCATCGACGGTCCACGCCGTCGCCGAGGCGTCGCCGAAACTGCCGTCCGCCTGGCGGCCCTTGATCAGGAACTCGACGGACCGCGTCACGCAGGGCACGTCGTTGGGGAAGTAGTAGCGACGATGGCACTTGGCCATGGCCGTCAGCACCTTGGCCGTCTCGAGCACCGAATCGCCACCGAGTGCCGGCAGGTTGTGCTCGCGAGCCGCACTGCGCACGAGGCCTATGAGCTGGTCGACCTCTTCCCGGTAGACGCTGCCCTTCTTGCGTGTGGGCCCCGGGTCCGTCTGGGCACAGACGAGCCAAGGAGTCAGAACGAGCAGTGAGAGAGTGCTGCGGAGGATCCTGTTCATGCGGAAGGACGTGGAGGTTAGAACCGGCCGAATGGTGCACCAAACGGAATCGGGTGCCAGGGGTTCAAGTGGCCCCGGCGGCACGGGCAAGGGCGCGGCCCTGGCGATACTGGCCACAGCACCGCGGCCGGGCCTCGTGCTGCAGGAACTCTGCCCGCCTCTGATGCCGAGCGAGGCCTCGGCCCTGCAGACCGCGTGGCTGAAGCACATCGTGCGGGAGCTGCCGGGAGCGTCGGTATTCCTGTACGGGCGGCCCGCGGACGCGTTGCCGATGCTGCGTTACTTCGCTGGACCCGGGGTCGAGCTGCGTGAATGGCCGGGTGCCAACGAGCCAGGAACGGTCGAGAGCATGGCGACCGTCGCCGGCGAGCTGTTTGCCGAGGGATACGGTCCCGTTCTCGTGCGCACAATGGATGCGCCCGAGCCGACCGAGGCCGTCTTGCTCGCGTGCCTACGCGCGGCCGCGCGCGGCGACCTGGT
>JBDSBS010000522.1:0-6731 GCA_039921435.1 Planctomycetota bacterium
GACCCACTTCTGCATCACCGCGCGATCGCTGGCCTCGATCTGGCGCGCGCGGGGCTGGTCGATGGTGCCCATCTTGAGGTCGCCGAGTTCGTTCGGCGGCGCGTAGTAGGCTTCGAGCGCCATCAAGGCGTTGCCGAGCGAGTACGTGTCGATGAGCGGGCGCTGGCGCAGTTCGCCAAGACAGCGTTGCACGACATCGTCGTCTCTGGGCAGGCCACCGTGCAGCAGCGCCAGGAGCCCGATGGCGAGTCGACCGCTGTGGTAGCTGCGGTCCGCATCGTCGGCATCCTTGGCCAGATTGCCCGCCGAAGGCTTGTTCAACTGCGTGCGCAGGGTCGCCGTGCCGCGCCGCAAGCTCTCGGCGACCATGGCGCGAAACTCAGCGTCCTGGTTGTCCCGCGTCGACGCGAGCTGCCAGGTCTCCCGTTGCTGCAGGGCCGCAGCGTGTTCCTTCCAGCCCTTGCCGCACATCATGCTGCCGCGCAGGTCCGTCACGAACTCGGCAACTCTCACCTGGCCAGCGACGGACTGGATGCGACGCCGAACGGTCAAGCTGCCATCGAAGCCGTACAACACGTGCGGCCGCACATAGCGTTCTACGTGTCGCTTTGAATCCTCGTGCAGACCAGGCTCGAGGGTATTCTTGACGCTGACCTCGATCGTCTGCCAACCGTCGCCGTCGAGCGCCGACGCCCGACCCTTCAGCTGGAGGTCGCCGAGGCGAAACAGGCGAGAGGCTTCGACCTGCACAGCACCGCCGCGTGTGCCACAGCGCAGGTCCATCGCCAGCCACCAGCCGAGGTCGCGTAGGTCGGCGGGCGGGATCGGGATGCACTGCGCCGCGCGGTCGAGGTCGCCTTGCAACAACAGCGGCGGCGCCCGGAACGGACCGAACAACTCGTTTCGTACACGGTCGGCTTGTTCGCTCTCTTCGCGCAGGGCCCGCTGCAGGTCCTCGGGCGAGCGCAGGTCGGTTGGCAAGCTCGCGACGGTGGCCATCGCCAGGTCGAGGTACTGGGCGCCGCCGACGTTGGTGCAGGACACGGCCAGAGTGTTGGTGCCGCGCTGCCATGCATCGAGGGCTTTCCCCGCGACGACGTAGTTGCGATTGCGCCCATAACCATCGTCTGCGACGACGAGTGCGCCGTTGAGCCAGATGCGCAGACCGTCGTCGTGGTTGACGGTGAACCAGAGGGCTTTTGGCGGCTTCGAACCCAGCTCGACCTTGGTGCGCAAGCCCAGCGCCTCGCTGCCCCAGGACGTGTGCTGCGTAGCGACCTTGCCGACGTCGGAACCGAACTCGCCGCGACCGAGCAGCCACGACGCATCGTCGAAGCCGGGCTGCTCGAAGCCCGCGGGCATGCCGCGGCTCGGGCCGGCGAAGTAGCGCCATTCGTGCCCTTTGCCCTTGGCGCCTTCGACGACCCATTCGGGTCGCAGGCGCGAGGGCGGCGGTGTCACTTCGAACTGCTCGGTGGTGCGTGTGAAGACGTGGGCGCCGCGGTGCGGCACGTTCCAGATCATGCCTTGCGCCGCGATGCCGGCGGTCAAGAGCAGCGAGATGAGGCTGGTGGCTGCTCGCATCACCTGGCTCTCAATCGGCCAGCTTGAGGCCGCAATCGGGGCAACGAGTCACGCCCGCGGTCTGGAAGGTCGTGAGGCACGCGGGGCACTGCGTCTCGTCCGCATCGAGGTCGGCGGTGACGTCGCGCAGCGGCAAGCCCTCGCGCGTGACCATGTGGTCGAGGTGCTGCTGGTGCACGGCCATGGCGCGTTGTGTTTCGGTGCCCGCGACCGCGAGCCACGCCTTGGTGCCTCAACCCGATCCGGGCAGCGGGCCGGAAGCGGTCTTGATGCCGGCGCGACTGAGTTGGCCCGCGATCTCGCGCAGGTAGTCGACCTTGCCCTGGAAGAGAATCTGCATGCCTGCGGGGATGTTCACGGGCGAGCAGTCTACGAAACCGCCGTGCGGGCGCCACCCGGCTCGGTGATCGTCGTGATGGGCGAGTGCTCGCCCGGGACGGGAGCGCCTTGCGGCGGGGTGTTTGGGATCGGGGAGCAAGCAGGTTTGCGCAGCCCCGTCCCATCGTGGATCGATGCTGCTCGGATTGGCCACCTGTTCCGTGCTGCCCGAATGGGAGGTGGATGACCGCCAATTGCACGGAGCCCAGGCTCGCTGACTCGGCTCGGTGTGCCATTCGAACAGCCGGTGTGGACCGACGGCACGGTCGATTGGCGAGGGTTTCCTCAAGCCGTGTGTCGGTGCGACGGCACGCGAGACACTGAGGTTTGCGACCGATGCGGCGGGGTTAGGGAACTGATGCACCAACTACGGTCGCCGCAGCGATTCGAGAGCTCGCCGCAGCGCGTGCAGGTCGTCGCTCGTCGTGGCGTGGCCATCGACGACGACCATGAGGTCGTCGTTGACGAGCAGGCGCATCAGGCGTTGGCGAGGCGCGTCGGGCCTCACTGGTTCGCGCGGCGTGCCGACTACGAAGCGGGTGTGTCCACCACAGCCGGCCTGTTCGGTCCATTGGCTGACGTCCACGGTCGGGCCAGGCACGTGCGTCTCTGGTCGCAGGTCCAGGCCCGCGCGGTCGCAGAGCTCGTTCACCCAGCGGTCGGCGGTTTCTCGGCACCAGCGGTTCATGCCGGCCGGCACCGCGTAGCCGTGCATCCACAGGCGGCTGCCGCTGGGGCTCGACCAACGCACGCAGAAAGCTGCACCGCCGGCCCGCAGCTCAGGCGACCAGCCTTCGGGCCCCTGCAGTTCGAGGCCGAAGATCGTGTTGTGGTAGAGCGTGCCGCGCAGCGATCCGCCGGTGTGCTGCAGCATGGGCCGCGCTTCGGCGAGCGCACGTTCGCAGTTCGATTCGATCAGGTGGTAGCTCTGCAAGAGCGCCTCGACCGAATCAGCGTGCTGCTGCCACGCTCGGCGGCTGCCGCGCGCGAGCAGCAAGTGCTGCAGACCGCCGAACGCGATCACGTGGAACACGGCGCGGCTGCCACCGGTCTCGGCGGCGTCCGCGGGCAGGTCGATCTCGAGCCGCGCGCCAGCGAGTCCTTTCGGTGGACTCTCGCGGTGGGCGGGCGGCAGCCACGGGGTGACCAGGCCCGGCCGTGCGGTCGGATCGAGTTCGTGCAGGGTCTCGCCGAGTTGCCGCGCGACCGACAGTGCGTCGGGCGCGGCCGCATCGACCTGGACCGAGACGTCGCAGGCCAGGTCGGTACCGAGCAAGTAGAAGCTAGCGGCATCGATCGCCTGGGCGCGGTCGCTGCGCAGCGGCACGCAGAGCCAGCCGGGCACTGCGCCGATCTCGTAGTTGCACGCCGGGCAACGAAACAGGTCGCCGACCACGCACTTGGTCTGCGCGGGCATCTCGATCGCGAACGTCGGCACGAACTCCGCCTCGCCTGCGCGCAGCGCGAGCATCGTGTCTTCGATCATCGAGTGATTGGCTGGGCCTGCCGAGGGAACCGGGTCCGTGGGGGAGACCGGCCCCGTCTGAGCCTGCAGCTCATGGCGAACGCGCACGAGCGTGCGAGGACCGACGCGACGGGGTTCGGTGGCCAGCGTCGAGGTCCGATGCAGCGGTTGCTGCGTGGTGAACAGCCGTTCGAGTCGGCGCTGCATCATCGCATGGACGCCGGCATGATCGGGCTCGAACAGGCCGAGGTATCCCGCGAGGTCCCTTCGATTGAAGCAGTCGTCGAGCTTGGCGAGCAGCGCGCGGATCGCGTCCGTGGCGGCCGTGCCTGGGTTGGCTGGTTGGCTGCCACCTACCACCGCCCCGCCGGCAGCACCTGCTTGGGCGTCCAACGGGGCGCCCGAAGCGATGCCGAGCCACGACAACGCGGCGATCACGAACTGCCACACACAAGCCGGTCCCCCGGTTCGTTCGGGCACCGCGCGTCCTTGCATCGGCGTGTTGGGGCGCATGTCTGAGTTGGAGTGCATCGTGTTGAGGTGCATCGCTCGCATCAGTTTCTCGACAACACGAGCCATACCCCGTCGGCAGAGCCACTGGGCAGCGCGTAGGGGTCGGCAGAGTCGGCGACCCTCGCCAGCACCGCGGGCAGTGGCGTGGCGGCGTAGGCGTGCGCGAAGGTGGCGGGTTCGTTCTGCGCGAGCCGCAATTCGAGCGGAACGCCACTCGGACGCCAGAACGTCAACCACAGCAGTGTCACCGCCGCCGCGGTCAGCAGTGGCCAGGCCCACCGGCGCGCAGCGGGACTGCGCCAACCCGAGCCGGTGTGCGGTGCCAGAGCCGATGCACCCGTGGGCTCGGTGCGCAGTGCGCTCCGGTCGAGCCCGCGGCCGAACGGTCGCGCACCAAACTCTCCAGCACCAAACTCTTGAGCACCAAACTCTCGAGCACCTGTTTGC
Source organism: Planctomycetota bacterium (assembly GCA_039921435.1). GTDB lineage: Bacteria > Planctomycetota > UBA1135 > UBA1135 > UBA2386 > DASVAL01. The sequence continues at coordinate 4,388 of JBDSBS010000522.1, forward strand.
CGTTCGGCAGCGAGCGCTGTCAGAGTCCGGGCGACGAACTCCGGCGAGGGCTCGGGTGCCACATGCCGCGCCAGCAGCTCGCGCCAGCGGGCGCGGCGATCTTGTCTCAGCATGCCCATCGTGTTGGCGACGAAGTCGGCCGAGGGTTCCGGCGCCGTGAATGCCGCCAAGGCGGCCGTCGGCAGATCGCGGTTGAGCGCCGCCTCGGCCGCTGCAGCGGTGGACTCTTCCTGCAGCGCCCGCAGCGTGCGCGCGACGAAGTCGCTCGAGATCGAGTACTCGCTGGTCTCTGCCAGTGGCAGATGCAACCACACGGCTTCGCTGGGGAACGAGCGTCCTTCGTACGGCTCGTCAGGAGTCATGCCTGCATCACGCTGTCCGGGATGCGGCACACTCGGGTCCGGCACATTCGGGCCGGGCACATTCGGATCCGGTACATTCCGGTCAGCCACGTCAGGCACCTGCCTTCAGGTAAGGGGCCAACTGTTGGCGCAGCGATTCTTTGGCGCGGAATAGCCGCGACTTCACGGTGCCTTCGTTGACACCGGTGATCTCCGCGATCTCGCGGTACTCGAGACTCTCGTACTCGCGCAGCACGAACACCATGCGCTGGTCCTCGCCGAGCGTGGCGAGCGCTTCGCCGATGCGGCGACCGAGCTCCGCGTTCTCGGCTTCCTGCGTCGGCAGTAGCTCTCGCCGGTCCTCAAAGTCCCGCGCTGGCTCGTCGGGCTTGCCGGCGTGCATGCTCGTCGTCGGCAGGCGGCGGCGCTTGAGCACGTCGTAACAATGGTTGCGCACGAACGTGTAGACCCAGGTCGTGAACTTGGCGCGCGACGGGTCGAACTTGTCGATGGCGCGGAAGACCTTCAGGAACACCTCCTGGGCCAGATCCTCGATCTCCCGCCGATGGCCGGTGCCGAGGAAGCGGAAGATCGTCGCGATGATGGGCCGGTGCAGTGCCTCGACGATCGCCTGGCACGCCACCTGGTCGCCTCGCTGGGCGGCAAGCACGATGCTGTTGGTCAGTTCGGTCATGCAGTCATCGATGTCCGTGCCGTCGCCAACGTGTCGGCCAAGTCGCAATAGCTCGGCCGGCCGAAGCCGCGCTTATTCGATCAGACGAGCGCCGGGTTCCAGGGAATTCCGGGGCCAACAGCTCGTGCACGGCCGACTTCATCCGGGCTCTCACAGCCGGTACGGAATCAGGTCGGCATCATCGCCGCTTTCGCCGAGGCGATCGTCCACCAACTTCTCATCGACGACGACCTTTTGGCCCGAACGCTCGTTGGCCTCGAACGACAGGTCCTCGAGGCACTTCTCGAGGATGGTCATGAGGCGGCGGGCGCCGATGTCCTGGGTCGTCTTGTTGGCTCGGAACGCGAGCGCTGCCAGCCGCTCGATGCCGCCCCTGGTGAACGAGAGGTCGACGTTCTCGGTCTGGAACAGAGCGACGTACTGCCGCGTCAGCGCGTTCTTGGGCTCGGTCAGGATGCGCACGAAGTCGGCTTCCGTCAGCGACAGCAGCGCGACGCGCACCGGGAAGCGCCCCTGCAGTTCGGGGATGAGTTCGCTCGGCTTGTGGAAGTGGAAGGCGCCCGCGGCGAGGAACAGGATGTGGTCGGTGCGCACGTGGCCGTAGCGCGTGTAGACGGCGCAGCCTTCGACGACCGACAGCAGGTCGCGCTGCACGCCTTCGCGCGAGACATCTGGGCCGTCGCTGCCGCCCGAGCTGACGATCTTGTCGATCTCGTCGATGAAGATGATGCCGTCGTTCTGCGCGCGGTCGAGCGCTTCCTGGCCGATGGCGTCCTGGTCGAGCAGCTTGTCGGCCTCTTCCTCGTGCATGATCTTGCGCGCCTCGCCGATCGTCAGCTTGCGCACCTTGGTCTTGTTGCCGGGCGAACGACCCCAGAGCTCTTGCAGCGCCTGCGCGTCGATGCCCATCGTCTCGTTGCCCTGCGGACCCATGACGCTCAGCGTCGGCGTGCGCGAGTCGCGCACCTCGACGTCGAGGGGACGCCGCTCGAGGCGGCCGTTCTTCAGGTCGTCGCGCAGGCGCGCGCGCGCCTGTTCGCGTTCGCCAAAATCGCCTGCCGAAGACACTGCTTCGTGCGGCGTCGGGCCCTCGAGGCTCGAGATCGAGGCTTTGGGGCGCCAGAGGGCACCTTCCATGTGGCCTGGCCCGCCAACGGGATCTTGATACTCGGCGAGACCTGTCTCGTCTGTGAGCGCGCGCCAGATGCGGTCCTCCGCGGCCGCGGCGGCGCGCACTTCGACGTCCTTGACCTTCTCAGCGCGAACGAGCGCGACAGAGGCATCGACGAGGTCGCGCACCATCGACTCG